>JAFGNQ010000270.1 GCA_016926925.1 Candidatus Aminicenantota bacterium | reverse complement strand
GGCTTAGATGATATCCCCTTTCAGATAAATCTGTTTCACCTCTCCCCTGCCGAGGAACTGGGAAAGAATTCGATAGTTGTTCTTTTCGAAGCGGATTCGGCCGGCGACGATGGCCGGATGGATCTTGAGCTTCTCTGATAGGCCGATCACTACCCTTGCCAGGTTTTTTTCATCCAGATTAACCTGTTTCCATTCATCTTCCGGAATGAGTGCGTTTTGGGCGATTCTATCGGCTTCTTCCTCTTTGGTATCCTGGCTCTTTAGGCGAGAGTGACGGGGTTCGAGCTCGTCTACGATGATATTTGTTTCATCCATCGTCATATGCTCTATGAGATGAGCCAATTCATGAAGCAGACAAAACCAAAAGTTGTCTATCCGGTCATACCTCAAAGTCAAGGCAATAACGGGATTCTTAGGATCCGTGACCATCACCGCACCGTCGAGATAGGTTTTATTCAAGTGAGGCACGATGAAAAATTGCACTCCTTGTTTTTCCAGGTATTCTTTTGCGAGTAACGGGCCGTTTCTAAAATAACTCAGCTTCGATACTTCTGATAAATCGATGGATCCCGGCTTGTATTTTTTTTGGAGGAGATGCTTCTTTGAAAGTTCCATAAGCCTGAGACACCAGGCCATCAGTGCGTATCTATCCGTTCTTAGTTTCTTTGCCGAGCTTTTGGTTACGCGGAATGATAAGCCGGTAAAATTGTTCATTCCTGCGCCTTCTTGTATGAATCGACGCATGATATCCTCTTCATTACCATCAATGCTTCTGTCGGGAGGAATCCAGCCTAGATTCATCATCTCTTTTATGGAGAATTTCTTCCACTCAATTTCCGGAATTTCCTCCGGGAAATCCCGTCCCTGTTCTTGAAGCAGGATCTCGGCCGGTATGTCCAGTCCTTTATGAAGCGCCCGCATCATGGATAACGAAAGCGGACGTTTTCTATTAAGAACTTCGGAAACTTTGCTCTTGCTGCCCATGAAAGGGACAAGATCTTGTTGATTCAATCCAGATTGTTCCATCCTGAATTTAATGGCTTCGACTGCATCGGGCATATCAATTGGGTATTTTTGACCTTCATAGAGTTCGACAAGAGTTACCAGGAGCTCAAGCTCATCCCCTTCCAGAGTGTTGGGTTCGGCATCCATCAGTTCGTCGATTCGAGATAGTGCGGCCTGATAGTCTTCCTCTTTTTTAATAATTTTTTGAATCATCATATTTTCTCCGCATTTATTTTGTCGTACTCCTTATGAGTGCCGATGAATCTTATGTATACTACTTTCATTTTGTAGTTTATTTTAGTCACAAGCCTGTATTGATGTCCTTTGATATTGAACACGATCCTATTCCCGCCTATTATGCTTGCTGTTTTGTATTTTGCTTTAACATCCTGGGGATTTTTCCAGTCCGCTCTCTTTACTTCGTGGTACCAGGTTTTTAGCGGATTTTCCGTTTCTCTGTTTTTCGAATAATAATCACGCAGCGTTTTAACAGAAATAACATGCACGCCTATAATATAATTAGTTCCCAACTAAATGTCAAGACATAAGTTCCCATAAAGAGAACAAGACAAGCTTTTAAGAGTTGATCAACGATGAGATCTCGCTGCAAAAATATTTTATGAGAATAAATTTAATTTTTTTGTGTCCTTCTATGTAATGAGGAGGGAGAAAATGATGAAACTGAAGATCGTGCTGGAGCCCAGTGCGGAGGGAGGATATACCGTCATAGTCCCCGCTTTGCCTGGGTGTGTCAGTGCAGGCAATACCAGGAAAGGAAGTGCTAAAAAATATAAAAGAGGCTATTCTTTTGTATATGGAACCAGCCGGGGCTGATTTGAATTTTTCTGCTGATTCTGAAATTGTCGAAATATCTCTATGACAAAAGTTCCCAGCCTCAATTATGACCGAGTTATTCAGGAGATTCAAAGGGATGGTTGGATAGTTTTCCGTTCTGTCAGCGCTAGCTTGTCTTGGGTGGGAGGCCGAGAAGACGGCGGAGTTTGTCGAGGTTGATTTTCGGCATATTTTTAGCGGGTGAGTTTTGAAACCGTTCGAAATCTTCGAGGAGAGCCACTACTTTGAACCTTTCATTCTTCCTCTTGACCGCTTGAAGGGGTGTCAGGCCGCCAAGGGCTGGAAGTTTTGTATTTGGCCATTCATTGAAGTAATGGTGCTCCAGTTGTTTTTTTATCGCTTCCCGGACCTCAGGGATAGCGTTCAATTCTTCTGATCTTTTATTCCGGGCTTCGATTTCATCGGGGGAAAGCTCCGGAAAGTCATACGGATCCTGATAGAGTGTTTTTTCATAGGCAATGAGATTGCCCAGATGTCCTTTGAGTTTGGATCTCAGCCGGGAAGCTCTCTCCCGTGAGTTTGTTTCGGCGACGAGGCTACTGCCTTCAATGCGGAAATGTCCGAGAACGGTTCTGGGCTTGTCGGGGGACTTCCGGCTCTTTGCTTTATGCCAGATCCAGGAGTCTTCCCTCTCATCGTATTCAAAGCTCCGAAGCTTAGAAAGCCGTTTCCGCAGGCCAGCCTCATCCTTGATGCGAAAGCGGATTTCCGTAAGCACGAACTCCTCGCCGTCTGTTGTGACAAGGATGGGGTAATGCTCATCTTTCACGTCGAAATCTACTTCCTCTTCCTCCGCTTGGAAAATACTTGGATGCCTTCCCCTTAAAATATACTCTATCCAGAAGGGTGCCGTTTCTTTCTGAGACTCGGCAAAATAGCGGTCGGGAGGAAAAATCTTTGCCCTGGGTCCCAGGCTGAAATCCCTTTCTTGAATTCGGACGGCGCGCTTGAAGCTTGCACGTGATTCCGGTTCGAAGATATAGGGAGTCGTAAAAAAAATAGATCTGTTCGGCGTGCCTACTCTGCGCGCATACCAAATCTCACCAGGCCCAGGTTCAATATCTAAAAGCAGCCGCGCATGAAAGACTTCGAAGCGACGGCCTGTTCTTAACTCTTCGACAGTGACGGTGTCTGCCTCTGGCGAATAGGAAATGATCTCAAAAAAGGTAAGATAGCTTTCGCTGAGATGCCGGATGAAGGTAGGTCCTGGCTCCATGAGTTCTGAGGCCATCGAATCCGCAAGAAATCTTTCAGCTACTGTTTCGAGGCTTTTCCCGAAACGGAGGTCGAAGTACATCCAGCTCATAAAAACGCTGTCCATTACCCCGTCATCCTCGCCAGGCCGGAACCGTTTTTCGAAAGCAGAAACGACTTTTTTGAATTCCCGGCCGTCTTCGTCAAAATCCATGATTTTCTTCGCGTATACCGCGATAATCGGGATGACATCCATGTAGTCGTCCCAGATCGTACCTGTTCGTTCAGAGGGAGGAATCCAGGATTCCGGTGCTTGGACATAGCCCCCCTGAGACTGGCCGAGACCGCAGCATTTTTTGTACTTCTTCCCGCTTCCGCAGGGACAAGGATCATTTCTTCCTGGTTTTTTGGTCATGTAAAAAAAGATAGTCCAATTTGTGATTGAATTCAAGAGTTTCAATTGTTCCTTCTGATTCTCCGGTCTCCTGGCACTCAGACAGGCCTCCCCTTCTCTCGATATTTAAGGAACGGATGTCGAAAATGGCTTGACACTTCAGAAAAGGCTATTATAATAGCCATGTAGGAGAAGAAATCATGAAAGTGGCCAATACGGTTGACTTAAAGAATAAGACAAATAAACTTCTGGCTGAGGTGATGAAAGGGAATCCTCTAATCATCACCTACAGAGGAAAACCCGCCGCCTCTATGCTTCCTCTCACCGAAGAAGACCTGGAAGATTTTATCATCGAGCATAGCCCTTCAATACGTATGAAAATTAAGCAGGCAGAAGAAGACATCAAAAAGGGAAGAGTCATGTCTCTAGATGACTATTTATCCCGCTCAGAAAAGAAGAATTGAAAAAGTTCATCCTCCAGCTCACCCATTCAGCCGCAGCGGATCTGGATTGTATCCCTGAAGCCCGGCGTCAGAATGTTATCGATATAATTAAAAAACTTTCTTCCAATCCTTTTGCAGCCGGTCCCGATATCAAAAAACTCAATGGATTCAAAATCCCCCTATACAGACTTCGTTCAGGAGATTACAGAGTTCTCTACAGGGTGGAAGAAAATACTGTCCTTGTAATGCGTGTGGTCGATCGCAGAGATCTTCATCGAATCATCAAAAGGCTGAAGCTGCAATAGTATTCATTTATCGATGATATCTGACATCTGGAGTATGAGAATGGGTATTTGGCAAAAGGGATGGGGTTGGAATCATAACTTTGGTGACGAAAGAGCCTGGAGTGATGACAGCTGGGCCCCCAAGATTGACAGATTGTTTGGAAGAGTCAATGCTTTCTATACGGTGAAGTGCTAAAGGCTGCTTCGTTGGGCCTTGAGAAATTGACAATTATTCCAATGCGAGTTGAATTTTCAGGGCTTGATCTATCTCTTTCATTCTCTGTCCGCTGATGTTTCCTATTTGTTTAATGATTCTGCGCTCAGCATCGATTGTTCTTATCTGATTGCATTGGGCGACGCTGTCTTTTTCCAATCCCGATTCCCTTTTTTCCAAATTTACCAAACACGGATACCATTTTCTTACGTTTTTCGCATCAGTGACCGGTATGATGTTTGTTACAGGAGAAAATTTATTTGCAATATCATTCTGAACAATAATACATGGTCTTATTTTTCCCTGTTCTGATCCCATAACGGGTTCCAAATCAACCAAAACAATATCGCCCCTTTTGTGTTTCATTCTCATCAGATGTTTTCACTATCAACGAATTTAAAGTCTTCACAGGTTGCCCGGTCGAGGTCTACATTAGCCAGATAGCCCTTTTTCAATTCATTCTCGAGTTTTTCTTTTTCTATTCGTTTCAACTTCTCGTCAATTGCGTCTCGCACGAAGCTGCTAAAATCTACCCCTAAGATTTGATTTTCTTTCTCAAACCGGGAAATAAGGTCGATGGGGAAAATGATATTTTTCCTTATACTGTTATTCACTTTCATAGTCGTCTCCTAAACACGTATCGATGTATGCATTAGATATACATAAATGATATACATTGATGAATGCATTGTCAAGACTCCTTGATTCCCACTTCATCGTATCTGTCTCTTTAATAAACGAAGGCATTGTGCTGTAATTCTCACTTACATATATACGCAAGACAAAAATTCCAAGTCATATTTTAGATTTTAGAGATTCTGCAACATATTTAATTTTCGTCATTTTGTCATCATCCAAGCCTTCCAGCTCATTGATGTTTAACCACCCTTCTTTCAACAATCTTCCGTAAACAAAAATCAGCCGAGAGTATCTGTAATCATACTTGTCATCAAATGAAAAGAAAGGTCTCGAAGAGATGGCGCTCGACAAGTGGATTCGCTTTCTGGCGTTCGTTTTCTTGACGCGGAGAATTATTTATTATATTTTTTGAATTCGTTGGGAATTCAAAGTAAATTGTTCTTAGACTAGTGAAGGGAGGATAAAAAATGAAAATTGCAATTAAACAAACCGCAGTCATCCTATTCGCGATGACAATCCTGATGGCCTTTTCTGCTGTGAATGCTTCTCAGCTTCAGGCACAAGAGGTCAACAAACAACAATTAGAGCCATTAAAATTTAGATATATAGGCCCTGTCGGCAACCGGATTATATCTGCAGCAGGCATTCCGGCTGATCCACTGACCTATTATGTAGGTGCAGCTTCGGGAGGAATCTGGAAAACCGAGAATGGAGGGCTTGACTGGAAGCCGATCTTTGACGACAAACCCGTACACGCGATCGGTGCCCTGGCCGTAGCTCCTTCGGATCCCGAAGTAATCTATGCCGGTACGGGAGAGAGTTCTATACGTTCCAACGTTTCTGTTGGCGATGGTGTGTGGAAATC
>JAFGNQ010000269.1 GCA_016926925.1 Candidatus Aminicenantota bacterium | reverse complement strand
GCACGTATCCGAATCAAGACGGATGACGGGGATATCGAAAACGAATTGCCCATCACCTTTTCAAAAATCTCCTCCAATACCGACATCTCGGGCCGGATCAATCAAGGAGACCACACAATCATTATCGAAACGGAAGACGGAGACATCACTCTCCGGACAAGCAAGCATTTCTAGTTCGTTCTGAGGATGATCCGAACGGGAGTCCCCGAAAAATCAAAAGTATTCTGGATCTGTCTTGCAAAAAACTTGGCGTACGACGGCGCCAATGTGTTGCGCGAATGCGTAAACAGAAAAAAAGTGGGAGGAAAAATCCCCGCCTGCACCATGTACTTGATTTTAATCCTGCCCTTTTTCTTGGAAAGAGGAGGATGGTTCTCGCTCATCCAGGATAGAAACTCATTCAGTTGGTGTGTGGAGAGCCTTTTGCCAGCATTGGCGTGAACACTTTCGGCCAAGTCCAATATCTTGACCACTCTTTTTCCCGAAAGTGCGGATATAAAGATGAGGGGAGCATAAGAGACAAAGTCCAGCCTCTCATAGACTCGGGCTTTGCACGCCTCGGAAGTTTTCATGTCTTTTTCTATGAGATCCCACTTGTTCAGGGCGAGAAGGAGGGGTTTTCCGGATTCTAGAGCTAAATGAGCAATGGCCGTGTCCTGTCGTGTCGGAAATCTCTGAGCATCCATGACCTGACACAGGACGTCGGCCTCGTGGATATCTTGTTTCGCCTTCACTACACCGGCTTTTTCCCTTTTATCATGGGTCCGGCTCAAACGACGGATTCCCGCTGTGTCCACCAGACAAAAGGTTTTCTTATTCCTGCGGATAATAGTATCCGTACTGTCCCGCGTGGTTCCAGGAATTTCACTCACAATCAGGTTTTCTTGACCGCTGAGACGATTGACAAGAGACGATTTGCCTACATTGATACGGCCGATGATGGCAATTTTCAAAAGCTTATCAGGCTGTTCTTCCTGTGAAGAATCCGGGAGAGCGGCAAAAATCCCTTCTTCCAGGTGCTCCAGGTTTCTTTTGTGTTCAGCGGAAACAGGATAGACTTGATCATTCCCCAGACGAAAAAAATCACCGATCTTATCTTCTTGGGATGGAGAGTCCACTTTGTTGACAACGATCAGAATAGGTTTGTTCAATTTCTTCATATCGAAATAGAGGTCCTCTTCAGCGGGAAGGAGACCTCTTCTACCGTCCAGCACGAAAAGCAAGACATCAGCCTCCTGAGACGCTTTCCAAGCTGTTTTTTTTACTTGGGAGGAGATGGGATCCCTCACGAAATCGAAGAAACCGCCCGTGTCGATGAGAATGAAATCTTTGTCTTTCAGCCGACAGGAGGAGGGGATTTGATCTCGAGTCATTCCAGGTAGGGAATGCACAAGCGCCTTCTTTTTTCTCAGAAGCCTGTTGAACAGCGTCGATTTCCCGACGTTAGGGAAACCTACAATAGCAACACTAGGTAATCTCTTCATTTTAAAGAAATTCCAAATCGTCCTATAAATGTCAGAGGAGTCTCAATTGATGACGAGATCGTAACGAGGCAAAAGAGGCCGGCTTAAATCGACGTGTCCCGCCAGAGTTTCTTTCTCACTTCCTTCAATCAGAATAAAGACTCTTTTAATGGATTTGTAATTGAAGGTCAATGAATTCACGATGGTGAAGACCGTGGAAATTTCAGCTGACGATCCGGAGAGGTGGTCGTCCTGGATCTCACCCGAGAAATCGACGTAGGCTATTCCCTCCTTGGTGATAAAGAGCTCCCTGAGTTTCGTTTCATCAGGCAGCGCGGAAAGGGAATCGTTCTGAGATCCTTGCAGAAGCTCCTCAACGGTTTGGATCGCCATATGAACCAAGGACGGGTCCTCCGGTATTTCCCTTTCTTCGGGGTGCAGTAATGAATCCTGTTCAGACAGAAAGAAAAGAGTTATAGTTTTCTTCGGCTGGAGCTGTTCGGAAAGTTGATCTTGTTCCCCGGGGGATTCAACAGAAAGCTGGCGTATTTTTTCTTTTCCTCCGCTTCGGAAAAAGAGAAATGCCAGAAAAATCACAAGGACGACGAGAGCTCCGAGAATAAAGAGTCTTTTGGTATCCATGTCTCTGCTTCATTCTAAGGGATATGTCCTGAGAAAATTGGCAATACCTCGGTAAACTGCCTGAGCTACCTTGCTTTGAAATTCGTCGTCCACGAGCCTCCTTTCTTCGTCCGGATTGGAAATGAAAGCCACCTCGACAAGCACCGCAGGACAAGCGACCCCTGTCAAAACTTTAAAGGGCGCTTGTTTGATACCACGGTTTTTTGTCCCGAGGAGAGAATTCAGCTCACCTTGTATGTTTTCTGCAAGCTGGCTGCTTTGTTTTATAAAGGCGGACTGGGCCATGTCCCACAGAATCATCATGATGTCATCTTCATCATCACCGCCTATTTTTTCTCCGATTTCCGAGGAATTGTTCTCCATGTAAGCCAAGCGTCGTGCTTCTTCATCTGTAGCATTCAGGCTGAGAAAAAAAGTCTCTGACCCATGCGCGCTCTTTCGGGAAGATCCGTTCACATGAACGCTGATGAAGAGAACGGCTCTGTTGTTATTGGCCATGGCCGCCCTGTTGTCGAGGGAGACATCTACATCTTTCTCCCTGGTCAGGACAACACGATAGGCTAAATTCTTTTCGATTATCGATTTCAATTTCATACTTATCGGCAACGTGAGATCTTTCTCTGTAATGTCTGATTTGCCTTTAGCCCCGGTCTCGAGTCCGCCATGACCGGGATCGACGACAATCGTTCTTATTCCTTGTGTCGATACCGAAGGAGAGGAGGACGGCGTCTCCTTAGGCGCTTCCGTCTGTGTTATGACTCCTTTCCTCGGCTCTTTCTCGGCAGGGCTGGGTCTAGGAGACGGTTGTTTTTCCGGAGGATCCCTCCGGACTTCTTCCATATCCCTATTGTTTCTGCCCGGCTGACCGATATCGATAATGAGGCGGTAGGGATTTGTAAGAGAGAACGAGTCATGGACAAAACCGGAATCCGAAGCGTTAATCGTCACCATATAATAATCCGATCCTCTAGCCCAACCGATCGATTTGACGAAGCGGCTATCAAAGGATTCCCGTCTAATAACGAAGTGCTGATCGGCACGGATCCTTACGAGAAACAGAGCTGTGTGCTGTTCGATATGCGTACTCAGGGGAACGGAAGATTCTATAATGATCCGACCATAGTCGTCATAGTCCTCGACGGAGACCTTCAAACTAGGCAGCTCCTGGGTGAAAAGAAGAGCCGAAAGAAGAAAAAGGATGGAGATGAGGGCTGAATTTCGCTTATGTAAACCTGACAATTTCTCTTTTTCCAGTCTATAAATGGAGGCGGCGGGAATCGAACCCGCGTCCGAAGACATTCAACTGAAGGACTCTACATGTTTGTCCTTTTCTTAATTTCTCGTTCCACAGCTTCTGAAAAGGCAAGACACCATGAAACCAGCCCTG
Source organism: Candidatus Aminicenantota bacterium (assembly GCA_016926925.1). The sequence continues at coordinate 5,605 of JAFGNQ010000269.1, read as the reverse complement.
AATGTGTTTCGCGCACCGGACTCAGGACGAATCCGGCTTGCTATCCTGCTAATCGGCGCCTCTCAAGCGTCGCAGAAAAACGCAAGAGAAACGGCATACCTAAAAATTAGGCTGCGAGTGGCAGTTGTTCTGCACTTACTTGTTTTTCCACCTTTTTAACGAGGTGGGTGGAGCCTCGACATGCGACCTTAGTCTCACTATCTCCGTCGAAACCATTTCGCCCCCGTATCTCCATTTCAAATTATATTTCGCCGGCCGATTCTTGTCAACTAGCCAATCCGACTCGAAATGTGGATCTCAGAATAAATCATCGGAGTACTTCGAAAGAAACAGCTTGCGAAGCTCCCGGTACATGTTCAGTATCCGATCCATGCGCTGTTTCGTCAATTCGGTCAAAAAACTCTTTGCCTTGGCTGGATCTTCCTCGAAAAGAGCGATTGCCTGCTCATCAATCTCGGCAACCTTGGTAAAAAATTCTTCCTCTAAAGGATCACGAACGCTCATGAGATCTTGCACCGCATTCTGCCAATTAAGGAGCATCAGTTTTTCGACAAAATCCACAGCCCAGCGCATGGAGTTCTCGCTGAACTCCTTTATATCATAGGTTTTATAAGGAGGAGAGATCTCCTGCACACCGGCATAAATGGGAACATAAGTGCTGACATAGGGATTATCGACATAGAACCAGTATATTCCGCCGGCAGGGTCAGGAATCCAAGCTCTGAGTTGAGCCACCATGCCGTACCCTTGAGTTGCGATTGTCCTGTGTACGTTTATGCCCAGGAGTTGGATCAAGTCAAAAGAGGGAAAAGGAGTCGTCAACGGGCTTTTTCTATAGGTGTTTTTTCCCGCAGGCACCAACCAGGCCGGATCGGCCGTCATATCGTAGATGGTCTCTTCAAAAACAGAGCGCTGGAAAGCGATTATATCCTGGACAGAGATTTTCTTTTCTGGCTTGACCGAAAAGGGATAAAAAGCGACTCCTTCATATGGCTGTCTGTACATCGTTATGGGCGAGGAAGGCCCCTCGAGCTTTCTTCGCGGCCATTCCTTAAAATTGGGGGATACGGAACTGTAGATCAACCAAAGCCGGCTTAGGCTTCCCTCCCTGATGGGAGGGGCATAGGCCTCCTGCCAGATGAAGGGCTTGCCGTTCTCCGGATCATACCAGCCTCGGTCGATGGCTTCTTGCATATAGTTCCCGGACGCCATGAAGTCAGAGTTTTCGATTTCGATCTCACGTATTCTCACATAATTGGGGATCACCACGATGTGATCATCGGGAACCCTCTGCGCGGCCCATATCGCGCCCGGTTGGCCGCTTCCGTGAGCCCATTCCGGCCCGACGCTGAATATTTCCATCACCCAGGCTTCTTTAGGATCGGCAATGCATAAGGATTCCGAACCTCCGCAGGACGGGAGAAAACCATAGGTCTCCATCAGCTCTCCTATCAATGCGACAGCCTGCTTGGCCGTCTTACACCTTTGGAGAGCAAATACCTGAGCTTGCTCGATAGTCATGATCTGTGTGGTAACTCCTTCGACATAAGCCACATCCAGCTCCTTTTTTTGGCTGCAGGTGCTCTCGCCGATCGCCAGTTGGTGTTCGTTCATCTGGGAGTAGCCGGTGTGAAAATAAGCATAAGTCCTTTCTACCTGAGGGATCTCACCGATCACCTTGCCGTAATCGCCCAGAGGCAGGCCTGCATTCGGATCACTTTTTCCGAAGTAGACCATCCCCCAATGGACGGGTGCCATACTTCCCTTTTTGAATGTTTTGGCAGGAACGACATGCACGCGACACTCGCTGCAGCAATCGGTATGCGACGTGAGGACACTGCCGTCGACGGTAGCCTCCCTGCCGACACCGATGACGGTGCATCCCTCAATTTCCTGCTCGGCCTGGGAGGCTCGACCCAATCCCCAAACAAAAAAAAGAATTGAGATCAAAAAGATGAATTTCCTCGCATTCTTATTCATATAAACATACTCCTTCATTCCGGTTAAATTCATCCGGATCTTCGGTGTTCAAGCCTTTGCTATAGGATGTGAAAATCTAGGCACTGCTTCCCCTGTGTCTTGCAGCCGATCTCTCTCTCATTGAAACTTTTCAAAACCCCTGTCCGAATCCTTTCCGAAAAGTTGTCGATAAACCTATTAGAATTTCCCTTTTTCTTTACTTGAAAAAAGATAACAATTTGCATGATCGGAGTCAATCCCCGCTGACTCCTCGAAAGAGTGACTGTGTCGGCAGTTTTTATGAATGATTCAGGCACCTGGATTATTCACGAGCCGAGGTTGGTGCAAAGTCTAGGCAGTGGCCCACGAAGCTGTAGTGAACTACCGCGAGTGGGCTGCAACAAAGGCTTTGTGACAAGATCGGCTCACCCTAAGGGTAAAAAATGCCGACATTAAAGAGAAAAAGCTCTTTGGGTGGAACGGATGTCGGCAGTTTTTATGAATGATTCAGGCAAAGGGGAAAATATCTTTCATATACCCCCACCTAAAAACGACTAAAACAGTGGATACGATTCGCTTTGATTCAGGACCCTTTTGTGAAAAAGTCGGAACTAAGGAACATAAAAGTCTTGCTCGTGGACTCTGACTACGACTTTCTCAAGGTTATGTCTCAGTTTTTGCAGAAGGAAGGATTTCGGGTGATCACCGCCGGCGACGGTGAAGAAGGGCTGAACAAGGCTTTGGTCGAATATCCGGATCTTGTCATTCTGGAACCCGTTCTCTCAAAAATCCACGGTCTTACGCTGTGCAGCATGATCACGACTGAGTTCAAGAAAAAAATTCCGGTCATCATCGTGTCCAAGCAGCCTGAAGGAGAGCATTTCAGAAAGGAGGCTATTCATGCTCAGGGAGCTTCCGCATATCTGACAAGACCCATCACGAAAAATGAGCTTCGTAGGGTTATATTCGATATTCTCGGAAATGGAAAAGAGGAAGAGACAAAGGCTGCCGGCGAAGTGCTCCGACATCCCGACCTCATTCCTGAATCAGAGAATGAAGAGAGCGGGGGAGAAGGTCCTCAAATAAACGGAGGAACAGGGGAAGATTACAGTGACACGGTTCCACCCGGAGACCAATTTTTCAATTTTGAAATGTCGGCCACAGAATCGAGCGGGTCGACATCTGTTCCAGCAGTGAACAACGTTCATTCGGACTCCTCTGCTTCGGATGAAACACACAAAATGCAAAATTCCTCAGCAAACCGGAAATCTTCTCTGAATTCTATAAGAGAAAGGCTTCACTCGGCCATCAAACAAGAAGAAATATCATCCGAGAATTACCAGGAGCGATCCACCTCGAGAAGAACGAAAGATGCCGAGCCTCCGGATGACAGTAATGAAGAAAAAGAGCAGGAACAAAGTCCCGTCATAGCGCTACCCAACACCGCCGGGAATAACGGGAACGATCCTGCCAAATTGGATAAAGTCGATGAAATGCTGACGCAAATCATGATGGAATTCGGCATGAAGCCCACAAAAAAAAACCAGGGCTGAAAACAGCCATATCGAACGCGACAACCAAATCCCTTCTTTGAAAAAGGGGGTTTTGAATCTCAATCCATGGAAAATGGCGTAATCCCTGAAACAAGTCTTCCTAATCATTTTTCACTTTTGGGCAGCACGGGCAGGACAACATGCGAAGGCCGACCACTGTCATGATAAATCGTCTGGTTTGCCGTTTTCCATTCCGTATCCGTTGCTACGGGATTCCCGGTGTTCTGGTTCGGATTGAACATGGGTGAAGCGCTGCTCGAGATCTCAACTCGAATTTTATGACCTGGCAAAAAAGTGTGCCCGATATCGAATAGCTCAATCGTGAACTTTTCAGGCTTATTAGGTGTGAGCAATTCTTCCTTTGCGTAGCCGTTTCTGTAACGGGCTCTCCTGATACCCAGACCATTCGGGCCCAGATTCAACGCCCTTCCATCGGGGTAGACATCCAATAGCTTGGCGGTGAAGTCCGTGTCCAATGCATCGCTGGCAGCATACAAATGGACAAAAACTCTGCCAAGAATGGACACCGGCTCGGTGAGTTCTTCGCTCGTATAGACAAGGACATCGCTGCGGATTTCGGTCAGCCGGTTGTCAACCGCATTCATCTCTTCTTCCATTCCGAATTGAATCGGTTTTTTGGGATCGAATATGTATTTATCGACAGGCTCTTTTTCGGGCATCTTCCTAGATAAGGTGCCGTCTCCCAACAAAGTGTTGGATTTGCCGCCGCTATGAAAATAGAACGGTTTGTTCTGGACTTGCGGAGGCGGATAATCTTCAAGCTCCAGCCATTCATTCGATCCCGTGAGATAGACTTTCACCCGGGGGTGATCGAATTCGGGAGCGGTTCCTTTCAAGTAGTGCTCGAAAAAAGCCAGTTGCTGCGCCATCCGGTCGATGACGGAATCCGAGGAGAATTCCATTTCGCCTATTTTAAGAGCGCCGCCAAAAAGCGTCTGGCCGTGGGTCCAGGGACCGATGAGGAGATACTGCCTATCTCTTCCGGGAGAAAACTCGTTCATGCCGTCCCAGAAAGAGAGCGCTCCCGGCTGATCGCCATCGAACCATCCCGTAACATGGAGGGCGGGCAAGTCAACCTTACTGAAATCTTCCTGAGTGAAGAGAATCCTCTTCCAGTAGTCATCGATAGTGCTGTGCTCCAGCCACTCCTTGTAGAGCCGCATGTGCCGTCCCATCGCTTCATCCATGGAAATCAAAGGACGATGCTTCAAGACCCTTTCCCAATCGACACTGCCCGAATTGTCCTGTGACAGATGCGCTGAGACGCCGTTCAGCCAGGTGAGAGCCCACTGCATCAGCCAGGCTCCCCCATTATAGGGTAGCTCATCGAAATACCGGCCTGACGGTGCCGTGGGAGTGATACAAACCAGATGAGGCGGCTTTTCTCTGGCGGCAAGCCACTGCACCGCCCCTAAATAGGAAAGACCCATCATGCCCACTTTCCCATCACACCAAGGCTGTGCGGCAATCCATTCTATCGAGTCATAACCATCTTTACCATCTGTAAAGTAGAAATCAAACTCACCTTCCGAGTCTCCTCTTCCCCTACAGTCCTGAACGACAAATACATAGCCCTGGCTCGCAAATAATTTCCCGATGTCGGGGAATTTTGCTTCGCGCATCGTTTTCAGGTAGGGAAGGCGGATGAGAACAGCCGGGTACTTTCCCTCTTCCTGGGGCATCCAGACATCAGCCGAAAGCTTCACTCCGTCTCTCATAGGGATGCGCACATCGAACTTATGTCTTATTTGAGCGTTCGCCAATTGTACCAAACAGAAAAGCCCAAAAAGAGCTGTCAGCAAAAATCGGCGCCCGTTTAAGAGACCAAGAATAAAATATCTTCTCATCAACATTTCGACCTCCTCCGATTTGATGTACTTAACCGTATCACAGGTGCGGATTTCCCGCAACAGAGAACGGCACGGTCTTTAACCTTGAGTACGTAGCTGTTTAAAAAAAAGTTCATAAATTCTTGATTTCTCAGGAATTGCCGATTCCTCAACAGGCATAACCGGATGGATAGAGAGTCTTGTTCGGGTCTTAAATAAAAATCATCTCTAGTCATGCCCGAG
>JAFGNQ010000268.1 GCA_016926925.1 Candidatus Aminicenantota bacterium | reverse complement strand
TTATGCCGTCCTGTATCACTATGAATCTCAGAGCCGGTCCAATCAATTGAACCCGGATGAAGTGCTCTTTATGAAGAGAAAATGGGGAGACACGCTCTTGTCGGATCCCTATTACAACCCGAACTTGTCATATGATTATGAAGATTTCAGGATGAAGATCGATTAAAATGGAGCGCGATCTTGCAGTCATCATCATCAACTGGAACACGAAAGATCTGTTGCGTCAATGCATCGATGCCGTCCGAACGAACACCCGGCGCCTTTCTGTCCAGATCATCGTGGTGGACAACCAGTCTCGAGATGGAAGTCCGGAGATGGTGGAACGGGACTTTCCCGAGGTTCTTCTCATAAAGAACAAGGTAAACCGGGGCTATGGGGGAGCGGGCAATCAAGGGCTCGAAGCCGCCCGGGGGAAATATGCGCTGATTTTGAACAGTGACGTGAAGGTCAACCCCCATTGCCTGGACGGGATGTTTGAGTTCATGGAGTCCCGTCCGGATATCGGGGCCTCGTCCTGCCGGTTGACCTTTCCAGACGGGACGCTCCAGCATTCCTGCCGAAAATTCCCCTCTTTTAAGGCGTATGTCCTCATGCTGCTCGGCATCCGACGGCTGTTCCCGAACATGAGACCGTTCCGGGAGTATCTGATGCTGGATTGGGACCACTCGGAAATACGGCCTGTGGACCAGATCATGGGGAGTTTTTTATTCCTGAGAAGCCGTGCGGTCGAACAGGTGGGGGGCTTTGATGAGCGATTCTGGATGTATTTCGAAGAGGTCGATTTATGCCTCAGGATCCGCAAAGCCGGGTGGGCCATTGTGCATTATCCTTATGTCTCAGCGGTGCATTTCCTGTCCAAGAGTTCCGAGCAGTGGGGTGAAGTCAAGAAAATAAGGGAGTACCAGAAAAGCCTGCTCAAGTATTTCAAAAAGAACGGGAAAGTTCATGAATATTACATCCTCTTGGCCGTGAGCAGACTGAAATACTGGTTTCTGATCCCCGTCCTGAAACTCATCAAAGTGCCTTTTCAAATCAACGCGGATTTGTATTGAATGGAAAAAAGCAAGGTGAGTTTCATCATTGTGAACTGGAATGGGGAAAAGACCATCGCCCAATGCCTGGATTCGGTTCTTGCCCAAACCTATAAAAACCGGGAGATCATCTTTTTGGACAACCGCTCTTCGGATCAATCCCTGGACATCGTCAAAGAGAATTATACCCTCGATCAGCTCGTGGAGTTGGACAGAAATTACGGATTTGCCGAAGCGAACAACAGGGGATTGAAACAGGCCACGGGAGAATACATCGCTCTGATCAATAATGATACGGTCCTGGAGAAGGATTGGCTTGAGAAAGCGATGGCGGTTTTTCGGGAAAGCAAGTCCGGCCATGTGGGAAGCGTGGCGACCAAGATCATCCATTATCACAAGAGGCACCTCATCGACAGCGCCGGAGTCGAGTTTTACGGTTTGGGAGCCTGCTGGGATTATAAGAACTGGCCCCAGAATGCAGCCGAGGTCAATCACAGAAAGCCGGTCTTCGGGGCCTGTGCCAGTGCCGCCCTCTATAAGAGAAGCGTGATCGAAGAAACCGGTTTTTTCGATTCGAGATTCTTCGTGTACTTTGAAGACACCGATTTATCGTTTCGGCTTAGGCTTTTCGGATATGACTGCGTCTATGAGCCGGGGGCTGTTTGCTATCATTACGGAGCCCGAAGAAGAGATAAAAAGAATACGTTGTTCGTCGAGTTCGGCAGGAGGAATATCGAATTTCTATTCATCAAAAACATGCAGGGGCATCTGTTCCCAAGATATTTTCTGAGCCATTGTCTCTATGAAGGGGTGCTGTTTTTATATCATATTTGCACAGGCCGGGCGGTTCCCTTCGTGAAAGGCAAAATAGGAGTCCTCGGACAGCTCGGGTATTTACTGAGAGAAAGGAAAAAAATAAAGCAGAATTTGATCCATAAAAAAAGATTCAAAAAACTCCATCAAATTGAAGACCGGTTTACGCCTTTTCGTTTATGGAGCGTTTTGAATAAAGCCAAAAAGGCCGTTTGGGACTATCAGATCTACATCAGCTCGGACTGAACAAATGACAGGATGGAGATCCCTTTTGTTCTTGAACCGGTCTTTTCATCCGGACGTGGAGTCGACCGGCCAGCTGCTGACGGAACTGTGTGAAGATCTGGCCCATGACTTCGAAGTCCATGTGGTCTGCGGGAATCCCCTGTATCGAAAGGTCACGCCCAAAGGGATGATCAGCAGGTCGCTTTATAAAAATATCACCGTCTGGAGGGTGAACAACACCCGTTTCCCCAAAAAACACCTCCTGACAAGGCTGATCAATCTGTCGTCCTATTTTGTCCTTTGCTTTTTGAGGGTGATCTTTTTTAAAAAAGTGTCTTGTGTGGTGTCGGAAACAGACCCGCCCCTGCTGGGGATCGTGGCTTTCTTTTACAGCCGGCTGCGGCACTGCCCCTTTGTCTATTACGTTCAGGACTTATGGCCCCAAGTGGGCGTCGTCAACCGGAAACTCACCAATCCCGTGGTCCTAAAAATCCTCAGAAGAGCCAATCGTTATCTCTATGACCAGGCCCGGACAATCGTCGT
>JAFGNQ010000267.1 GCA_016926925.1 Candidatus Aminicenantota bacterium | reverse complement strand
TCCTCTTCCGGCAGAACACCGGAGATCTTGAAGGCTGCAGCCTGCATGACGGTGCTGATACGTCCGCCCAGCCCGACATCCTGTGCGATTTTGTAGGCATCGATATTATAGACCTTGATTTTCTTGTCGAGGATTGTCTCCTGCATATCTTCTGTCAAGTTATCGAAGACTTCCTCGGCTTTCCAATTGGAATTCAGAAGGAACGTGCCTCCCTCACTGATCCCATCCAGGATGTCGTAGCGGCCGATGTAAGAGGACTTATGGAGGGCCACAAAGTCTACGGTGTTCAAGAGATACTGCGATTGAATTTTTTCATCACCAAACCTCAAATGAGAGATGGTGACCCCGCCGGATTTTTTCGAATCGTACTGAAAATATCCCTGGCAGTACATATCGGTATTGTCTCCAATGATTTTGATGGTATTTTTGTTCGCACTGACCGTTCCATCAGAGCCATACCCCCAATATTTGGCCCTTTTGGCACCTTTGGGTTCGGTTTCGAGGACTTCTTTTATGGGGAGGGATTTTCCGGTCACATCATCTTCGATACCGACAGTGAAATCATGGAATCCGCCCTCATCCAGGTGGTCAAAAACGGCTTTGACCATACTGGGATTGAATTCCTTGGATGATAATCCATATCGTCCGCCTATAATGTCGATGTTTCTTCCGGACAGAGCGACCACAACATCAAGATAAAGAGGCTCGCCTAAAGCACCCGGCTCTTTTGTTCTGTCCAGCACTGCAATTTTCTTCACGCTTTTTGGAAGCGCTGCAATAAAAGCTTCGGCTGAAAAGGGACGGTACAACCGGACTTTGACAGCACCCACTTTCTCACCCCGGGCAGTCAGATACCGGACTGTCTCCTCTATGGTTTCAACGGAGGAACCCATGGAAATGATGATCTTTTCTGCATCCGGAGATCCAACATAATCGAAAAGTTTATACTGCCGGCCAATTTTTGCCGCGAGTTTGTCCATGTATTCCTGTACGATTGCCGGAGTGGCAGTATAAAATCTATTGACAGTTTCTCTTCCCTGAAAATAAACGTCGGGATTTTGGGCTCCCACCTTGACCAGCGGCTTCTCGGGATTCATCGCACGCCTACGGAAATCCTTCACATATTCCATCTCGAGCAGCTCTGCCAGCAACTCGTATGGTAAGACTTCCACTTTCTGGACTTCATTGGATGAACGGAAGCCATCAAAGAAATGGAGGAAAGGAACGCTGGATTTCAAGGAAGAGAGGTGGGCAACCACTGCCAGGTCCATGATTTCCTGGATGGAGCCTGAAGCAATCATCCCGAAACCCGTATTTCTAGCCGCCATGACATCCGAATGGTCACCGAAGATAGACAGAGACTGGCAGGCCAGAGAACGGGCTGAGACGTGAAAAACAGTGGGGAGCATTTCCCCTGCAATCTTATGCATATTGGGCAGCATCAGCATCAAACCTTGTGACGCCGTAAAGGTTGTGGTTAGAGCTCCCGCAGACAGGCTTCCATGAACGGCCCCAGCTGCTCCCGCTTCCGACTGCATCTCTATAACATCCAGAACTTTCCCGAACACGTTCTTCCTTTTCTGGGCAGCCCATGCGTCGGCCAGCTCCCCCATGGATGAAGAAGGAGTTATCGGATAGATAGCGGCAACTTCACTGAAAGCATAGGCTACATGAGCAGCAGCGGTGTTCCCTTCAATGGGTTCATAAATCATTTTCATAACGAATCTCCTTTTATATGATCACTAAAAATTATTTTGAGGGACTCAGGAGTTTTTCGAATTCGGAATTGGAAAAATTGTTTATAAAATCAGAAGTCTTAATTTTGATATATGATTCCGATTTTCCCTCTGTATTTTCTCTCCTGAACCCGTATAGTCTTCACTCTCTATCTGTAATTTCCGTCCGGCCTTCCAAGGACTTCTTAATCGTGACTTGATCCGCATAATCGATATCCGAGCCGACAGGCAAGCCCATGGCCAATCTTGTCAACCGTATATCGAAATCTTTCAGAACCTTTACCAAATAATGAGCTGTTGCCTCCCCTTCGACCGTAGGATTCGTAGCTATAATGACTTCCCGGAAATGATTTTTTTTGATTCTTTCGATGAGTTTATCTATCTTCAGTTCATCCGGGCCAATTCCTTTCAATGGAGAAAGTGCGCCTAACAGAACATGGTACTTTCCTTTGTAGGCTCCGGTTTTTTCGATAGAAGCAATGTTGAAGGGCTGCTCAATGATGCATAGATAATCATCGTCGAACGAATCATCCGTGCAGTACCGGCAAGGATCGACATGGGTGAGGCTGTTGCAAACAGAACAGTAAAAAAGCTTGCTCTTGGCATCTCTTATCGCTTCCGCCAAACGATCGGTCTCTTCTTCTGGAAGACTTATGAGGTAAAGCGCCATTCTTTGGGCGGATTTGGCCCCTATACCCGGTATCTTCCTTATCTCATCTATCAGCCGATTTAGGGGATGGTCCTGTTCAAACATTAAAAAAGCCCTGGAATTTTCAAGCCTGCACCCATAGCCCCGAGTTTTTCGGAGAGCGCCTCTTCAACTTTCGCGTTGGCGTCATTGAAGGCAGCCATTATTAGGTCCTGCAGCATCTCCACATCGTCCTTATTCACGACCTCGGGATCAATCGTGCAGGAAACAAGGTTTTTGTTGCCATCGAGCATCACCGTCACCATACCCCCGCCGCTGGAGCCTTCGATGCGCATTTCGGCTGTTTCCCGCTGTATCTTTTCCTGCATTTCTTTGGCCTGTTTGAGCATTTTTTGTAGATTTCCAACACCTTTCATACCTTCACTCCTTTGATCATTGAAACCAAAATGGGTTTACTTCTTTTTCTTATTTATCTGCTCAACCGATAGGATCTGTGCTTTAAATGTATCCATGAAATTTTTTACCGTGGGATCCTTCATGGCCACATCCATTTCTTTATCCTTTTTCATCCGCTTTTCTTGCTTTTGGGGAGAGCTCGTTCTCTGCGACTCTTGACGGGGAGTCGAGAGTTCCGCATTTCGCACCTGGACGTCATTTTTGGAGGGGGGAGCAGGGTATACTGGTTCGTTCCTATTTCGGTTATAATCGGCCGGGACGAAATCGACGCCTTTCTGTCTTCCGAAAGACTCCTTGATCTCCTTTTTTAATTCCTCGATATCTTTAAGAACGCTCTTCAAAGGAATGACCTTTTTGAAATGGCTCAGCCTGACGAGCAGCATCTCCAAATAGATACGAGGGTGCGAGGAAAATTTCAGCTCCTGTTCCCCCTCTTGAAGAGCTGTGAGATAACGCAAAAGCTCCTCCGGAGCTGCATTCTCTGCCACGTCCCGGAGGCTTTGAAGTTCCTCGGCATTCATCGGCAGCAGTTCTCCCGGATTTTCCATAGTGCGGATAAGAAGCAAATTTCGAAAATGCAGAATGAGCTCTTTGTAAAAAAAACGGAGGTCATAGCCATGAGCGATGATCTTCTCAACTAGAGGAAAAACCACATCCGCCCTCTCCTCAAGTATGGCTCTGGAAAACCGCAACAAAAGATCATGGCTGATCGAGCCCAGAATTTCCTTCAAGTCTTCATCCCCGATGTTCTCTCCGGAAAAGGCAACGGCTTGATCCAATAGGCTCAGAACATCCCGCAAGCTTCCGTCTGCAGCTTCGGCAATAAGGTTCAATCCAAAGGGCGATATGGTTATGTTTTCCTTTTTCGTTATGTCGAGGAGGTGATTGATGAGTTCCTTCTGAGAGATTTTTTTGAACTCAAAATGCTGGCAGCGTGATACGATTGTGGCTGGAACTTTATAGAACTCCGTCGTCGCAAATATGAAAACCGTGTGCGCCGGCGGCTCTTCAAGCGTTTTCAGCAGCGCATTGAAGGCTTCACGCGTCAGCATGTGAACTTCGTCGATAATGATGACCTTGTAACGGCTGTGAATCGGTTTGTACTTGACACCTTCCCTGAGTGAACGAACTTCGTCTATTCCCCGGTTCGAAGCACCGTCGATCTCGAGGACATCCACGGATCGATCATCTATTACAGCGGTACAAAATTCACACTTATTGCATGGCGTAGGAGTCGGTCCTTCCTTACAGTTCAGTGCTTTTGCCAGAATGCGCGCAACAGTGGTCTTTCCTACGCCCCGCATTCCTGAAAATAAATAAGCCTGCGATACACGATCGTTTTTAACGGCATTCTGGAGTGTGCGGACCACCGCCTTTTGGCCTATCACCTCCTCGAAGGTCATAGGCCTGTATTTTCTAGCATAAATTTGATAACTCATTGCTTTGGACGATTGAAATGTGGTAAGTACTCTGTGAGCGTTCTCTTAAACTTTATTTTATCATATTCCTCGGGTAATGCAATAACGATTTTTGCTTTGCCGGATGCATGCCGATTCCCTTGGAAACACGGATTGGATTTGGAAGTGATGAGTGTACGAAAAAGCCTTTTTGAGATACACACGGCGGTTCTCTTATTCGGCTTTGCCGGTCTTTTCGGCAAATGGCTCGTTTTCTCTCCGATCTTTATCGTTGCAGGCCGTGTCTTCTTCGCCAGCCTGTCCCTGGCATTGATTCTTCGCTTGTTCCACATCGAATTCCGCGTCCGCCCCCGGAGTGACTTAAGACTTCTGTTGTTTCTCGGCCTTGTTCTCGCCGGACATTGGGTCTCTTTTTTTCAATCCATACAGGTTTCCAGCGTAGCCATAGGACTCCTATCTTTTTCGACATTTCCGGTTTTCACCACTTTTCTCGAACCAGTATTTTTTAAAGAGAGAATCAGTAAAATCAACATCCTCTTTTCTCTATTTTGTTTCTTCGGCGTGTTCCTCAT
>JAFGNQ010000266.1 GCA_016926925.1 Candidatus Aminicenantota bacterium | reverse complement strand
GATCTGATCGTACGGGTGGCAGGCTACAGTGATTATTTTGTCGATCTCAGCCCGGAACTTCAGGATGAAATCATTCATCGGACCGAACATCAATCCTTTTAATAAGAAGGTCTAAAATAATCGTTGATTTTATGAAGGAGAGTTGATATATCAAGGACTCTGTTACTAAGAGAAGGGAGAGGAGACAATGTTCGATGCGAACACATACATCCAAAGACGTAAGAAACTGAGAGAACAGATGGGATCCGGCTTGGCGCTGCTTCTAGGGAACGATGAATGCCCGATGAATTATCCAGCCAATCCCTATCATTTTCGGCAGGACAGCTCGTTCCTTTACTTTTTTGGACTGGATCATCCCGGTTTGGCGGGAATTGTCGATGTGGATGAGGGGAAAGATATTATTTTTGGTGACGATGTCACGATCGAAGACATCATATGGATGGGATTTCAGCCACTCCTCAAAGACAGGGCTTCAAAATGCGGAGTTACGGAGACTATGTCTTCGAATAAACTTGGAGAAGTTTTGAAGAAAACCATCCGCAAGGGGAGGAAAGTCCACTTCCTTCCTCCTTACAGATCGGAAGCGATGCTCAAAATAAGCGATGTACTCGGCATAAAACCTGCTCTGGTCATCGATTATTCTTCGACGGATTTCATAAAAGCCGTTGTCGCCCAACGATCGATCAAGAGCGACGAAGAAATCGAAGAGATGGAACGGGCGCTTGCCGTAACGCACGAGATGTACCTTGCAGCCATGGGTATGGCCGAATCCGGGACATTTGAGAGGGAGATCGTCGGCCGGATGGAGGGAATTGCCCGTTCCGCAGGGTGCTACATGGCTTTCCCGACAATACTCTCTATAGACGGTCAGATTCTGCACAATCACTATCACGGAAACAGACTCGAGAAGGGGAGGCTTGTGGTCTGTGATTCCGGAGCGGAATCACAGATGCACTATGCTTCGGATATCACCCGAACATTCGCGGTGGACGGCGTGTTCACGCAGAAACAAAAAGAGGTTTATGAAGTTGTCCTCAAAACCCAAAAAACAGCCATACTGGAAATAAAGCCCGGCGTCACATACAAAGAAGTCCACATGTCAGCGGCTAAGACTACCGCTTCAGGATTGAAGGATTTGGGGCTGATGAAAGGTGATGTGGATGAAGCCGTCCAAAAGGGGGCTCACGCCCTGTTTTTCCCTCACGGCCTGGGCCACCAGATCGGGCTGGATGTCCATGATATGGAAGACCTGGGGGAAAAATTTGTGGGCTATGATGAAAATATCGAGCGGAGCGATCAATTCGGGCTCGCTTATCTAAGATATGGAAAAGAGTTGAATCCCGGCTTGGTCTTGACAGTCGAACCGGGGATCTATTTCATCCCCGCTCTTATCGACAAATGGCGGTCCGAAGGAAAATTCGCCGATTTTCTCGACTATGACAGGATCGAGGGCTATAAGGATTTCGGCGGCGTCAGGATCGAGGATGATGTTTTGGTCACTGTTGATGGTTCCCGCGTTCTGGGCAAACCCATTCCGAAAACGTTAGAGCAGCTAAGATCAGCAGCCGGAAAAGGCTGAGACTTCCTGCTTAAGAATTTTGCGATCCGACAACAACACATACGGACCTGTCCGGATCGAGGACTTTCTTTATGAATCGGTTGATTTCTTCAAGGGTCGTGGCGTCAATTTCCTCGAAATAGCGGTTTATGAAATCATAACCGAGTCCGAGAGCTTCGAAGTAAGCCATTGTCATAACCCTTTCATCTTTGTTTTCGTTGTTCCTTAGAAAATCGGCTTTCGTGTTCGTTTTTGTGCTTTCGAACTCTACCGGTGCCAAACCGTCCCGGTGGAGCGATTGCATGATTTTTCCCAATTCCTCCAGGGCCCTATCTTTTTTAGCATTGTCCGTTTCCAGATAGGCTTCGAGGACTCCCGCATCCCGCATTTGGGTTGCCCTGGCGTTGACGATATAAGCAAGTTTTTGCTCTATCCGGAGGGGCCAAAGCTTGGAATGAAAACCCTTTCCCAGGAGGTTTTCCAGCAGCGCGGCCAGGATAAGGCTGCGGCGGCTGATTTTATCCAGCGGATAAGCCAAGGACACCAGCGTTTGCTCTGTTTCTCTTTCTCTGGTGTGGAATTTTTCTTGAGCCGGAGAAAAGAGGATCGGCTCCGGGTCAGGAGAAGAGCCGGGATTGAATTTTGAAAAATGCTTCTCGATTATGTTCAGGATCGCCTTTTCCTCCAGGTCGCTGGATACGGAAACGATGATATTGCCGGCAACGAAGTGTTTTTTATAGAATTCATCGATGTCCTTTTTTTTGATGGTTTTGAGGGATTCTTCCGTTCCGTAGACGGAACCGCCGTAGGTTGTCCCGTTGAAAAAAACATCGAAGAGGACATTGTAGGCTATGACAATGGAATCATCCTCGAATGTGTCGAGGCGGCGCTTCATTTGGCGTTTTATGGCGTCGATCCTCAACCCTGAGAACAAGGGGTCCAGCATGATCTTGGTGGTGGTGTCCAAACTGTCTTCCAAGTTCTCCGACAAACAGGATATGGTAATGAGGGAATAGTCCCGTTGGCTGTCCATGCTCAATCGGGTCGCCTGGTCCATCAAATCTTGGATTTTTCTCTGATCAGGGATGTTGATAGCCAGGCGCGTCGTCAGATAGGAAAGCCCCTCTTTGCCGGGAGGCTCGGCACGCTTTCCTCCTTTGATCAAGACTTGGACGACAGTGCGTGCCGAAGACAGGTCCCTCTCATGGATGATTGTCAGACCGTTTGCCAATGAATCTTTTTTCGGGAGCGTTTTCCAGACGGAAGGAGCTTGAAGAGAGGATGCAAAGTGTGCGAGGCTGATGTATAGTCCTAAGCAGAGGACGGTCCAACGGGCTGTGCTCAATGTTTTCATTTTTTCTTATCCTTGGGCACTATGCTGACGACAATGTAATCATTAGTGGTGAGATAATCTCTCGCTGCTTCCCGTAAATCGGTTGAGTCGATTTTTTCGACTTCGCGAATAAAATTGACGGGAGTCGAATCGTTCGACATATGCATGTGTCGGGCAATAGAGTTGGCAATCGAGAGGCCGTTCTCATGAGCCCGGTGGAGCTTAAACCGTATGCCGTTCTTAGCGCTGTTGAGATAGTCCGTTGCCCAAAAACGGTCATCCCCCAAATAATCCTTTTTGGAATAATTCAGATCCCGGGTCTTTTTAAGATAATTCGAAACCAGCCTTTTTGCGGTTTTAAGGTACTTCGGCTCCAGAATGATGTAAATGAGGACGGCTCCGCCGAACTTATGGGCGATATAATTGACCATTATGGTATTCGCATAGATCCGGCGCTCGAGAAGAGGATGGTTGAGCATAGGGTTGATGCCTCTTCCCAAAATCTCGGTCAACACATCCATGGAAAACTGGTCCATGTCGCTGTAATCCGGCCCCCTGAACCCGAAGATGAGATAGCCCATGTTGATATCCATTTCCTTCTCCACCTCGATCTTATCGTTAACAGAGGGCGCCGGGTCGTATTCGGGGAGTGTCAGAGATGTCCTTTGAATATCCTCGAAAACCTTGGCTAGCTTGGCTTCCATCTCTTGTATCTCGAAGTCCCCGACTACAGCCAGAGAACAGTTGGACGGAACAAAATAAGTTTTGTAGAATTGTTGCATTTGCTCTACGGTCACCGTTTCAATGACCTTTTTTCTTCCGTATATGGGTCTTTGATAGGGATGATTGCGGAAGAGATTTTGATAGACGAGCGAAGTGCCGTATCTGAGGGGATCATCGAAGACCTGATTGATCTCTTCGAGAATCACCTCCCGCTCTTCATCGAGTTCTTCCTGTGTGATTTTCAAGTTGAACAGGATCTCTTTGTGATTGGCGAGCGCGAAATCCACAAAATCGGACGGCACTGAAATCTCGAAGGTGGAGAGGTCATACTCCGTGTGTGCGTTGACATAGGCACCGTGTTCTCTTATCTGCCTGCCGATCTCATCACCGCTCCGAAATTCCGTGCCCCTGAAAAGGATGTAGTGCTCGAGGATATGGACAAGACCGTTGGTTTCCTCGGTTTCGTCTTTGGAGCCGATGTTGAAAGCAAAGGCGAAATTGACTAAGGGAATCGTATGTCTCTCATAGAGGAATATCCTCATTCCGTTCGCGAGTTCGATACGCTTTGTAGCGGCTTTTTCCTGACAAAATAAAGACAGGGAAATCTGTAAAAGAGCTGGAACCATAACAAGGAGGAATACGGCTTTGAATGAGCAGGCGGGAAATCTTTCAGAGTTAGAGCTCATGACGAATCTCCCAAGCAAAAGTCTTCAAAAAAGCCTATTTGGTCTTTATCTCCAAGAACGAGAAGAGTATCTCCCAGATCGATTTTCATATCCGGGGAGGGATTGAATACGATATCCTTTCCTGGTTTTTTAATGGCAATGACCATGACATTGGCTTTCTTGCGCACATCGCATTCCCTCAATGTCTTGTCGGCCATTTGGGCGTGCTTGGCGACGATGAACTCTTCGATAGCGAGAGACAGTTCTTTCCTCCGGATGATGATATCCATGAAATCGACCAGGGTCGGGCGGACCAGACCCTGAGCGATTTTGAGTCCTCCCACTTTATAGGGGCTCACGACTCTGTTAGCGCCTATTTGAAGAATCTTCTTTTCTCCTTCATCATCCAGTGCTTTGGAGAGGATGAATATGGACGGGTTGAGCAGCCTGACCGACAGCACCAGGTAAAGGTTATCCGCATCGGACGGCAGAAGAGCGGCCAGTCCTTTAGCTCTCTTGATGCCGGCCTTAATCAGGATATCCTCAATGCTGGCGTCGCCGTGAATGCTCAAACAATCCATACTTTGCCTGAGACGGGATATTTTCTCTTCATCGATATCGATAACGACGAAGTGATTGTTTTCATCTTGAAGCTGTTCGACCACGATTTTTCCCAATCGGCCGTAGCCGCATACAATGTAGTGATCTTTTATCGTTTCTAACTGTCTTTCCATTCTCTTCCTCCGAAAGAACCTATCGATTCCGCCTTCGAATACGATTTCACCGAATTTCGTGAAGGAAAAAACCGCGGTGCCGGCGCCGCCCAGGATAATCAGAATGGTGAAAATCTGGCCGATCGGAGATAAAGGGCCTTTGACTTCCTTAAATCCTACGGTGAAGATCGTGATCACGGTCATGTACAGGGCTTCGAGAAAGTTCATGTGTTCGATAATGTAGTACCCTGTCGTGCCGAAGAGGATGACAAGAATTATCAGAGCTACCGGCTTCCACATGTCATACTCATATTACAATATCGATAATGTCTTAACAAGATCATGAGAACCGGGATGAGCGGCACTCAAGAACCCTATTGGGGGTATTGGAGGCACGTACGATTCATCATTCGTTTGCATTGTATGATGGCGGGGGTGTGCTTCGAGGAAAACGAGCTGTGACGTTCCCCATATCTGCTTCCGTTCATTGAATTTTGAATGCGGCTGGTATATCATCCCTTGTAATAAGAAGGAGATGCCTGATGGCGAAACAGCGCAAGGAAAAAATTCTGGTTGTCGATGATGAAGAGAATATCCGGAAAACTCTCAAGATGGTATTGGAATATGAAGGCTATAAATTTTTCGAAGCTGCCGACGGTGAAGAGGCGCTCGAAGTAACGGAAGAGATTATCGGGCTGGATTTGATACTGCTCGATGTTAAACTTCCAGGAAGAGACGGGCTCGAGATCCTTGCGGATATCAAGAAGAAACCCTATTCCCCGGAGGTCATCATGATATCCGGACACGGAACCGTTCAAACGGCTGTTGAAGCGACGAAATTGGGTGCTTATGATTTTATAGAGAAACCGCTGCATAGAGAACGGGTCATGCTCAGCATCCGCAATGCGCTTAGCCAGAACAAGCTTTTGCGGGAATGTCAGGATCTTAGGAAGAAAACCGAGAAAAAACAAGAGTTCATCGGAGAGCATCCGCTGGTCAAACAGCTCTGGAAAGAGATTCTCAAAACAGCCCCGACCAATGCCACGGTCTTGATTTACGGCGAAAGCGGCACGGGAAAGGAGCTCATAGCCAGGGCTATTCATAACCAAAGCCTCAGAGCGCGTGAATCCTTCGTTCAAGTCAATTGTGCGGCTATACCGGAGGAGTTGATAGAGAGCGAACTTTTCGGACATATGAAAGGAGCTTTTACCGGTGCGACGGAAAAGAAACTGGGCAAATTCGAGATTGCGGACGGAGGCACCATTTTTTTGGATGAGATCGGAGATATGAGTCTGAAGACACAAGCTAAGGTTTTGCGCGTGTTAGAGGAAGGTGAAGTTCAAAAAGTCGGGTCGAGCACGATCAATAAAGTAGATGTCCGGGTCATCGCTGCAACGAATAAGGATCTCAAAGCCGAGATTGAAGATGGAAACTTCAGGGAAGATCTTTTTTTCCGCCTCAATGTCGTCCCCCTCTTTTCCCCCGCACTGCGAGAGAGGAAAGAAGACATTCCGGCCCTCATCGATTATTTCTGTAAGATATTTTCCGATGAAAACAATTTCAAAAAGAAAAGGTTCTCGGAGGATGCTGTTGCGTCCATGATGAAATATCCCTGGAAAGGGAATGTGCGGGAACTCAAAAATCTCGTTGAAAGACTTATCATCATGACCGAGGAGGATACGATTGACAGGAAGGATTTGCCCGAGCAGCTCAGAGGTGAAGCGGACATATATTTTCCTGACTCACGAAAGATAAAGAGCTTGAAGGAGTTTCGTGATTTGGCCGAGAGGGATTTCATCTTATCCAAACTGGAAATCAATGATTGGAACATTTCGCAAACAGCCAGGGAGATCGATACGCCTCGCAGCAATCTCTATAAAAAATTGGAGCAATATGGTATAAAGATAAAGGCTGGAGTAGGCGAAGTGGTTGCTCCCCCTTCCAAAAAGGAACGAGGAGAGGAAAGTCCGAACTCCGAAGGGCAGGGTGGTCGCTAACAGCGACTCCGAGCGATCGGAGGAAAGTGCCACAGAAAACAAACCGCTTGGTGATTTCGATCGAAGATCGGTCGCCTGAGTAAGGGTGAAAAGGTGAGGTAAGAGCTCACCGTTCTGGTGGCGACATCAGAAGCACGGTAAACCCCACCCGGAGCAAGACCAAATTGGCCCTTGTAGAGACGGCCCGTCTCATGGGGCGGGTAGGTCGCAGGAATCCTTGAGCAATCAAGGGGGCAGATAAATAACCACTCCCGCCTTTCGGTGGGAACAGAATTCGGCTTATGTCCTGCTCCAGCCTTGATTTAAGGGACATCATACTTAATTCTGAATTAAGTATGATGTCCCCGGAATTCCGGAATTTGTTCAGAGATTTTCTGCTCTTTTGATGATGCTTTTTCCCAGATCGTTGAACACAATGTTATGAAAGGGAAGCGTGGTGTACCAGTATATTCTGCCCCATAATCCTTTGGGAAGGAAGTAGGAGGTCTGGATAAGTAGGGCGCTTTCAACGAAAAATTCAAGCCATGCTTTTCCCGGCAGCTTCATTTGACTGAACAGAAGCAGTCTTTTATCTGGTTCAATGTCAGCCACCTTCCAAAAATCAAGGCTGTCTCCCAATCTGAGTGAGGAAGGATCCCGTCTCCCTCGAATGATACCGGGCCCGCCGGCGATTCTATCCATAAAGCCGCGCAGTCGCCACAACCCATTGTGGCGGAACCAGCCCTTTTCTCCGCCTACGGAAAGTGCGGACTGAAAGACCTCTCTATGAATTGCTCTATCGAAAGGGAATTCTCTTCTGTCGATCAAGACCGCCTTGGATATGCTGTCTTTTCCTTTGATATCGCATTCTTCTTGAGCGCTGCTGTCGCACCAACGGCTCAGAACCTGGTTGTTTATGATTTCGAACAATGCAAGAGCCACGGTTTTTTCGTAAGGCAGGGGGGAGATGGAAGGGAAAAATTTACGGGCGTTATCGTTGGCGGCGATTGTTTCAGACTTGAGGCCATCGATTAAAGATCGTGCGATCCTGTACTGCACAGGAGTGAAGAGTATAAGCCAGTAGGATGACGTTCTGGGCGATAGGATGGGAACGGGAATGATGAACCGTTTCAATCCCATCACCTCGGCCGCCGTGATGAGCATCTCTTTAAAACTCATCACTTCACTGCCGATATCGATGGTAAGGTTGTCTTTTTCTCTGAGATCCTTTGCTTGGTAGAGATATTCGAGGACATCCGTTATTCCAATCGGTTGAGTTCGTGTTTTGACCCATTTGGGTGTGATCATGAAAGGAAGCTTTTGGACGATATTGCGGATGATCTCGAAACTGGCACTTCCGGAACCGATGATGATCCCCGCTCTGAGCCAAAGTGTTTGGATTTGAGCGGGCTTGGCGCTCAGTATTTCCCCTGTTTCGATGCGGCTGTGAAGGTGTTTGCTCGCAGTGTGTTTGTCTCCCAGTCCTCCGAGGTAAATGATGCGCTTGACTTTCGCTGCGATGCAGGCGTCTCTGAAGTTGGAAGCGCTCCTGCGGTCAAGCTCGGCGAAATCCCCAGTACTGCCCATGGAGTGTATCAGATAGTAGGCCGTATCTATTCCGTCGAAGGCTCCTCTCAAGGTCTCCTCTTGGAGGGTGTTAGCCTCTGTGATCTCGGCTCTGTTTTTAACGCTTACCGGTACTTTTTTTTCATTACGGACCAGCAGCCGAAGTCTGACATGAGGATCTTTTATCAATTTTTCCTGGAGTCTTCTCCCTATGTAGCCGGTTGATCCCGTGAGAAGGATGTTTCTGATCACCATTCTTATGCTGGGTATTATATCTTTTATAGCCCGATAAAGAAATGAGGCAGTGAATGGCATATGTTTTCTTAAAAATTTATGGGTACAAAACTTTGCATACGGAAACGTGTATTCGAAAAATCGCTTGGTTCTGAGTTTAGGTAAGGGGCATATACAAAGGGATGCCGGGCGATTATAAGAAAGGCAGGGAACTCACAGCCTGTTTTATAATGACGAGGACATTTCCGGGAAATATACCCAATTGGAGAACTCCGTACAGACAGAGGAAGAGCACGAGAAATAGAGCGGGATTTTCGAGATAGATCGACACTTCTTGAGAGGGTTCTCTCATGTACATGTAGATGATGATGCGAAGGTAGTAATAGACGGATATAAGACTGGCCATCACGCCGATGATGACCAGAGGAACCAAACCCTCTCTCACTGCGGCCGAAAAAACATAGAATTTCGCCAGAAATCCTCCTGTGGGCGGCAACCCGGCGAGCGAGATCAAAAACACGGAAAATGTTGCGCCT
>JAFGNQ010000265.1 GCA_016926925.1 Candidatus Aminicenantota bacterium | reverse complement strand
GCGGAATGTGTGCTGACAGCCAACCTGACGGGAAAGGACTCGTAGATTTGAGCGCCTGTCCGTCCGTGCTGGTAGAGACTGGCCATTTCGAAGCAGTTATAGCCGCATCCGTCCGAAATCATGAGGATGATGTTCAGCGGCCGGGGAGCCTTCCGACAGGAGGGCACAATGAGAAGAGTGAGACCAACAGCCAAGGCTGCAGTTAAGATAACAGAATACTTTTTCTCCACTCTTTGTCACTCGGATTGAAGTGAGGGAAGGGCCTTCATATCACAGGTAGGCAAAAAGAGTCAATCACCATCTGGTTTTATGTACATCTTTTTTGTTTACTTTCCGTAAAGATGATCGATCAGGTTCATTATCACGTCAACAGGTGAATCCACAAACTCAAATCCTATTTCATATTTTTCATCATCATACAGGCATTTTACCCATCTGACATTTGCTCTCACAGCAATTACTTTGCGAAGTTTCTTCGAATGAAGCTTTATTTCAAAAACAAGATTTTCTTCTTTCAATATTCGTTTATCTGTACGTTTCTCTCTCATGTCGATCGCTTAAGAAATTATTTGGCTTAAATAATGGCAAAAAATGTTGGGATATACAATCACTTTTAAGGGTGGATTTCAAGGTGATTTAAGGAACAACAACTAATACCAAAGGAAAAGCAAGATATGATCTTGAGGCTCCAGAAGAAAATAATTAATTTGGAGAGAAGATAAGATATCTATCCTAGTATTCTAGTGTATCAATCTTTTTAAGAGACTTGAATATTTTTCCGAAACGCAGTCCCCTTTAGAATGATGCCAACCTCGAATTGCAAATGCAAAAGTAAAGAAGATGAATTTGGAAAACCAGCCTATCCTCCAGCTATGGAGGTTCAACTGTGATACTAGGGTTTGATCGAACTCCTAAGGGGTGTTTGTCAGCGCCGATTCTACATCGATCAATCCCGATCCCTGTTCATAGGAATTGTAATATGTCAATTCAAGTGCCGTTGTTTCCAGAATCGCTTCTGCCTGAGACGCAGTCAGAGCCGGGTTTTTTTGGAGCATCAGTGCAACCAGTCCGGCCACATGCGGGCTGGCCATGGATGTTCCACTAAGAAAATAATAACTGGCCTTTCCCATCTGGACTTGATAGGGACCAACAATCCATCTTCCGGGCGCTGTGACATCCAGATCCTGTCCTGCCAATTCCCTGCCGGATGAATCCGAAATATAAAATTGTGCCGGATTCGTAGGGTCGGGGACATTGAGATTCCACCACCAGTCAGATGTTAAAAATTCGTACATCCAACCTGCAGATGCCACAGAAATTACCGGCGCGTAGCCACCCGGATAACCCATGCCCTGCGTTCCTCTATTTCCTGCTGAGGCAACAATAATGACACCTTTGCTTATAGCATAGTCAATGGCTGCTTGCTCCATCGGATCTAAAACACTTCCCCCCAAGCTCATATTCACTACAACAGGGCATCCGGTTAAAGGCCCGTCTTTAAGCTCAGCCACATAGACTATTCCCCGCGCTATGACCGAAGACCATCCCCAACCGGTCTGATTGAGCACTTTAACCGGAATAACATCTGCTTTTGGCGCAACTCCGTTAATAGGATTACCATAAAAGTCATAGCCGAGAATTGTGCTCGTCACGTGCGTGCCGTGCGAGTTGGTATCGCGTTCCCATTTGTTAGGCTGTACGGAAACAGTTCCCATATAGCCACCGCCTCCGCCAAAACATACGGCATATTCGGTTGCGATACGCTCATCTGGAAAATATTGGCGCCAATTCTGCAAAAGACCGGTATCGAGCACTGCCACATAAACTCCGGATCCGTCATAAGCTACGGTCCTATTGTCAAATCCGTAATCAGTAACATTGATCGCATCCAGATTCCATGTACTCAATCCATCGATAAAATCTTCTGCGAGCACAGTATCCACAGGAATACCCTGGCGTTCTGCGTCAGGATGTGCAGCAGCGACATAAGGCAAAGCCTGGATTGTAGGCAGAACACTTTTTTTAGTCTTCATCGTCAAAGCATTGATTTCGTAAATCAAATCCAGCACTTTGCCGTAATTGCCGAGATCCACCAAAACAGCATCAGAGATATGTGTGTTTAAAACCACATTAACACCGATTGTCTTGTCAGGTTCTTTGACAGCGACCGAATGGCTTACCATAAGTATTAAGAAAAAAATGAGAATAGCTAGCGATGTCTTTTTCATATTGAGCCCTCCTTTTACTCTTTGATCATAGATTGGCCAAAATTAGGCTGTTCTCTTGTGATTCATCACCCCCTTTAAGCAAATACTGATTAGAAAAAAAATACTGAAAATGGATATTTATCATTTCTAAAAATTCATCTATTACACTATATTGAAGGGAAGTAAGCACAAATCCTCTCATCCTCATCCTTAGCCCGCAAGTATTTTCTCATGTATACCATACTGGTCATAATAGATCAATATCCCCATTATTTGGTGTCAAGGCAACGTAAAAACTTCCGGTTTTTCACTAAGCTAAAACTTTTATATCTTATCAACACAAAAATTTCAGGCTTAAAATTCGACATTTTTTTCTATCAAAAGCCAAAGATGAACGACAAAATTAGTACTCGAGTGGAAAGGAAGCGGAATGGCTGGAAGTCTCTACCTCCAAAATGCGAAATTTTGTACCTGCGTTACAAGGAAAATATTTCTATTGCTTCTTCTTTTCACAATCCCCCATCCCGCATTATCTGTAACCAAGCCGGAAAATGTTAGAGGCGTCTATTTCCCATCAAGTAGTCTAAACGGAAGGCGATTTGATGGTATCCTTCACTACATGAAAGCTGCAGGTTTGAATCTAGCCGTCCTGCACGCCAAAGATCCCATGGGGCAACTTTTTTGGAAATCGAAGAACGCCGTGGCCAAAAAAATAGGAGCATCGGTCCGCAAAGGATCTCTGGAAGCCGCCATAGCGATTCTTAAAGAAAAAAGCATTTGGACCGCGGCTAAAGTGGATGTTTTTCAGGACAGCCTCCTGGTTAAAAATCATCCCGAATGGGGCGTGACCAACTCTGCAACAGGCGAGCTGTGGGCAGATAGAAAAGGACTTAACTGGGCCAATCCCTATGATCAAAGAGTGTGGGAGTACACGATCGCTCTCTGCCAGGAACTCGTAGAGATCGGGATCGATGAGATTCAATTTGACTATGTCCGCTTTCCGAGCGACGGAAACCTGTCGACCATCACCTATCCGATCACCCTTGAAGACACATCCCCGCAGGAATGTATCGGAAAATTTCTCGCATATGCGAATTCGCGGCTGAAACAATCGGGAGTCATTATTTCCGTCGATCTCTTCGGCTTGGTAGCCTGGAAAAAGGACGATTTTGGTGTAGGACAGGTCCTGGAGAAGATCGTGCCTCATGTGGATGTGCTCTGTCCTATGCTCTATCCGTCGCATTTTCCGAATAATTTTCTGAGCCTCAAAAATCCCGGTCAGTACCCATACCGGATAATGAAGCAGAGTTTGGAAGAGATGAAAAAACGCACAAACAGGGAAATCCGGCCTTGGATCCAGGGTTTCTGGTACACTCCCGAAGAGATCAACGCCCAGCTCCGGGGAGTCGATGAAAACGGTATACAAAGCTGGACAGTATGGAATCCGACCGGACGATATGCCCAGACTTTCAGTGCCCTCGCGATTCGCGCCGAGACTCAATTCCCCGAGCCGGAATTTTATCCCACGCTCGAAGAACTGAGAAGAAGGGAAGATCTGGTGACTCCCGGTCAGACGAAAATCGTCAACCACACTTGCTATCAGGGAGGCTACACCACCCTTTCCCTCGACGAATCCGCCGATGGAGAAAAAAACAAATACGCCACGATCATGGATGTCCTATCCACGCTGGATGAAAGCATTATTGACCGGATTTTGTCGGGCCGCGGCTTTTCCATCTCTGCATGGACCAACCGATACACAAAGGCCACACACCTCGCCGGTTTGATCTGTAAGGACCTCGGTATCGACCCGCGGAACATGCGCCCTCTTCCTATTTATGTCGACTGGAACGACGACTACACTTTCACCCAATCGATCCCACCCGAAAAATGGAGGGCTTACCAGAGTCACATCAGGGGCCTGAAATCCAACATTTCGGGACTCCAGCGCTAAAAAGCTAAAAGAATCACTGCCCTATCAACACAGCAAATAAGGAAGATTTCGGCGCTGCCCCGGATAAGAATTATTTCTTCAGGTATTTATCGAACCAGGCGATGATTCTATTTAGTCGATCCATCTGATGCGGGATTTCTCGTATTCCATGAGACTCTCTGGGATAGAGCACCAGCTGCGTCTCGACTTTCCCGAGTTTTTTCAATCCCATATAGAATTGCAGGGCTTGAGGAAGAGGACACCTGTGATCCTCCATACACTGCATAAGAAGGATCGGGGTCGTACAGTTTTTGATATAAAGAATGGGGGATGTTCTCCGGTAATCTTTGAAATTTTCCGCTTCATAAGGCAAACCGAAGTCTTCCTGATAATAATACGCCTCGTCATCGACGCCGAAAACACTTCACCAGGATGATCATTGTCTTCCAAGGCAAAGGCTGCGACCGGTTTTTCGCAAGAGATCGTCAGACCGTAGATTCGGCTTTCTGCACCGAGGACTTTTTCATAACGGCCGTCCTCTATAAAAAACTTGTAAACATGGACTCTCGCCTTATCCGGAACGAGACCGTAAACCGACCGGCTGTCGTCACTCCAAACGATGTTCGTCACATCCCGATCGAGGTGCTGGCTCAAACACCTCGATTCTCCTCCCTCCGCTGGAATGATGCACAACCGGTTGAGTTTGTAAAGGTTATTAGGCTTCGGATTCGAACGGTAAGCGATGAATTTCCCATCGGGTGACCAGCAGGGTTTACAGTCATCCCACCATAATATTTGCCCGTCAGAGCCGATATTCGTCGTTATTTGCCTCGCCGCCCAATTCCATGTCCAGAAGCCAGATCTGGTTTTTCTCTTTGCGACCGGAAAGAAAGGCAAGATATCTGCCGCACTTCGACCAGCGAGGATAATAGGACGCTTGCTCATGGGTGGTCAATCGATGAACCGTATTATCGGCAAGCCGCACGGAATAAATATCATATGTTCGCTTAAAAGAATCCTTTGCCTTTTCGTCCGAGACAATCTCGGTCATGACGAATGCGATCCGCTTGCCCTCCGGAGATATCCTGACATCGGAAACTTCTTTGACACGAAAGCAGTCATCAAGAGTCATCTTCTTCATTTGCCCTGAATAAACAAGGAGAGCCGATAAAAAGACTACTGAAAAACAAAAAATGGTTTTTTTCATTTGGTGACTCCTTTCGCCATAAGGAAACGATAAAACATAATAAGGCTTGATACTTACGAACGCGTGAATGAAATAAGGACTTCCTCATCTATGGAAACAGGCATATTCTCAGCACTCAGCTTGCAGGCGACGGGAAAAGATTTTTCGGTCTCGGTATCCGGGATTTCGAGACAGACGGGAAAATGGGCTTGCTTGCCCGGACCGAGCTGCGGAACACCAGCAGTAACAACCGGCCCAGCCTTGTCCCATTTATGGAATTTCCGCTTATAAAATTGTCCGAGCTCTTTTTCCTTCCTATAAAAGTCATCAAGAAAAGGAGCCGCATCCTTCTCCGATTTGAATTTCAGCAATCGTAAAAAAGAGCTCTCAACCATGGAATGCACTGAGCCGGGAATGCGATCAAAAATGGTGAGGCCGGGTTTCCTGGGAAGCTCCTCAGGCTTCCGCAGAACGACCGAAGGCGGAAAGGAGGCCGAAAGTGCTAGACTTCGAACCGGGAAATCTTCCATGTTCGACACTGCAATGACAAACAGCCTGATCCTTGAGAGTATCTTTAGATATTGGTAATATTCAGTAAAAAATATTTCGACCTTTCTTAAGTGATGAACCATGAGCTGTCCGATATCGCCATAGGAGAATTCCGTTTTCATATCCTCTGTGAATAGGGAAGCATGGATAGGCTTCCCCTTGAAATGCGCTAAAATTTCATGCTTCAAGTTTTCAATTTCTTCTTCAACCTTGTCACGGGAAAATGAAGGCACTCCATACAGTTTAAATTCGATTCTGTCCGCAAATATACCATTGTCAAAGATCTTTAGCCGTAGTTTGCTTTCGTGCATGATATCGATCCTTTTTTCATTTCTTTTCTCGATCAAATCCGCAACCGGTAAAATTATTTGATGTCGAAGATTTTTTTCATTTCATCCTGCTTCCTCGAAAGTTCCCGGCTTCTTTTTTTTGCTGTCCTTAATGATTCAGTATCTGACCGCACCCCTTTCCACTTACTTCTTCCTGCCAGGCCCATCCATTCGGCTCGCTCTTTCGGCGGTAAGCCTTCGAACGTCTTGAACTCCGCAAAGGTCCCGGGGGCCCTGTGCATATGTTCTTTGAGAAGATTCTTCATATCCGCCAGTACGGATGCGTATTTCGATTCCTTCGCTAAATTGATTTGTTCTTCCGGGTCATTCTCCAGATCGTAGAGCTGGTCTCGGTCGAAATAATGAGGGTGGTGTTTTATCCC
Organism: Candidatus Aminicenantota bacterium; assembly: GCA_016926925.1. Next base: position 1,088 of record JAFGNQ010000265.1, on the reverse strand, counting down.
ATTCACCCGTTCGCCCGGAGTCCCACCGAGCAAGGAATGGATATGCGTCACCCGGCCCAGGGGATCCAGCGAAGGATCGTCTTTCGCCAATTCCATGTACCTGGCCTTCAGGGCCTCGTCCAATTCATGGCTTGAAGGGACTCTTAAGGCGAGGTACTTCCACTTTTTTGTCACCACGGCACGGGTGTGACCGATCTCACACATAAGAGAATCACGGACGTTCTCTCTTTCGCCTCTCAATATCGGAACCAGGCTTTTGCCGTCCATAATGTAGTCATCCCCCGGAATCACACCACAGGCTTCAAAAATGGTGGGCATAAAATCGATGTTTTCAATGAGCGCTTCGTTGATCCTTCCTGGATTGACGATACCATCCGGCCAATGCATCCAGCAACCCAGGATGTCGATACCTCCTTCATAATTCGATCCTTTGCCGAAGTGGTGGCCGTTGTCCTGGGCAAGGATAATCAACGTGCTGTCTGCGATTCCCAATTCTTTCAAGGTCCTGACGAGTGCCCCCACAGAGTCATCGAGCCAGGTGATCGGAGCCAGCATTTCGTTGATTCCCGCTTCTCTGACACGCTCCAGCACCGATGTTCGCGAAGGCTGCACATCAGATGCCTCATCCAACATGACCCCGTAAACGTTTCTCGTATCAGCGGACTTCAGGGCTACGAGAGGATTAGGCATATGCATGATGTGCGGCGCAAAATACAAATAGAACGGTCGACTCTTATTTTTGTTGATGAAGTCTATACAGCACTTCGTTTGATACTCCGGATTATGCATCTGCTTGCGGTTCAAATTGCCTGAGGTGAGAGCGGCGCCGAAATCGAATCCGAATTCCTTTGCTCCCCGGGCAAGAACCTCTTGTTGTTTTATGAATATTTCCTTATTCTTCGGATCTTCCGGGGATAATTTGCCGTCAAACTCATATTTTCTGGATTCCGGAATTGAGAGGCAATGCAGTTTGCCAACGATTCCGGTCGCATATCCGGCCTCTTTCAGCACCTTCGCTCCCAGCGTGTCGCTGGAATCGGCAATCGTATTCCAGCCGACCCAGGTCTGGCCCTCCTTTGTTATCCCAT
>JAFGNQ010000264.1 GCA_016926925.1 Candidatus Aminicenantota bacterium | reverse complement strand
GCTGCCGACTTCGATAAGGATACTTGGATGGAGGATATATCGGGATTCATTGAAACATGCAGGGAATATGAGATTGTCAATACGCTGATATTGGTGCACAGAAGACAGCTTTTCGATCAATGGAAAGATCAGCTCACTGAATTTTTAGATTTGGATCCCGAAAAAATCGGAATGATCGGAGCTGGCAAGAGGAAGCCGAGTGGCTTTATTGATATCGCTATTCTTCAAACCTTATGGCGAAAAGGAAGAGTTGATGAAATAGTTGGCGATTATGGTCATATAGTGGTTGACGAGTGTCATCATATCTCAGCAAACAGCTTTGAGCAGGTAGTGCGCCAGTCTAAAGCGAAATACGTGATGGGACTATCAGCAACGGTCACGAGAAAAGACGGGCATCACCCCATCATTTTCATGCAGTGTGGGCCTGTGAGATTTAGGGTAACGGCGAAGCAAGGAGCGGCGAAACATCCTTTCTCTCATCAGGTGATTTTTCGTGAAACCGAATTCAAACTACCAGGATGTTTTGAGGCAAGAGAACCGAAGATTCATGAAATATATGAAGCTTTGATAAGAGACGAAGAAAGAAATAATCATATCTTTGAGGATGTGATGAAAGCTGTCGCGGATTAGATGCTCCATTTTGAAGGGAAAATCAGCATTCTAACTGAGCTAAAATTTCCAGCCCAGGAGGTTCCAGTAGTTCAAAAGCCAGAGAAAAACAAGGCCCGCCAAGAAAATGAGTGAATAGTGCAGCCGGCCGTAAACCGTCCAGTATTTCTTTATCCAGGCGAGGAAGGCAAAGATGAGAACCCCGATCCCGAGGACGGCGCCAACGATGGGAAACACGAGAACGACTTTTAAGAGGACAGGGACTCCGTATTCAATCTGGGAAGTGTCGCTCATCAAGGAAAGGACACCCAGGATCAGAAGGAGAAAGAGCACGCACATGCCGCCTGCGAACCATCGGGCTGTGCGGGGAGCGGGTCGGCCTACAGGGGATCTCCGCAGGAGCTTCCTCGAAAGCGCTCCCAGAGGCCAGCCGAGAACAGCCGTCAAAAACAAAATCGTCAGGATGGCGATCAACAGGATATGAAAACCGGGCGTTTGATACGCCTTGAGCTTGATGAGGGCGAATTCGCCGAACTCGCTGGAAAAGGCGTGCGTCACCCGTCCGCGGCTGTCTTCACGGAAGATCAAGGTCTCCTGGCCTCCGATCTCGCGAAAAATATCCGGCCCGGCTTCGGCCCATCGCTTGGAGCCGAGCCCGACCGGCAGGATCATGCGCAGGGCGCCGTCCGGTGCCGCGACCATCTTGACGGGAGTCATCAACCCGACCAGCTTGGGATACTTGGTGAATGACCGGCGGTTCATCTCGTAGACGCCGGTGAATTTTTTCAGGCGCGACTTGGACTCAGGGCTCGGTTTGAATTCGGAAAGAGTAGGAGCCGGATAATATCGATTCAGGAAGGCCTGAAAAGCTTCCGCCGCGGTCAGGCTCGAGCTTGTGCTGCAGTTGAAGGAAAGGAAGAATCCCGCGTTTTTTTCAGGGATCAATGACAGGATCGTGTGGAAACATTTGACATCGCCGCCGTGCTCGAGGATGGTCAGCCCGTTCAGGTTCCTTTCCCAGAAGCCGTGGGCATTTCCGGTGAGCCTCGGGTCGTGTGAAAAGAGGCGCTGGTGCATCTCACGGGCGGTTTCTTCTTTGAGGATTCTCTGGCCTTCGTATTGGCCGTTTTGAAGGTGGGCGATCATGAAGCAGGCGATGTCTGTGGCCGTGGTGCTCATCGAACCCGCCGGGTAGTCTCCGTTGAGGAGCTCGAAGGGTTCGGCTTTGAAAGCTCCCTCCTGGTAGCTGAAGCCGGTCGAGACGTCGTCCGCTAATGCGGCCGGCAGGGGCTCCCGGAACGAGCTGTGTTCCATTCCCAACGGCTTATAGATATGTTGTTCGATATAATCGTCGAAGGGAATGCCGGAAACTTCCTGGACGATATATCCCGCCAGGGCGGTGCTGTAGTTGGAATAGGCCGTGTATTTTCCTGGGGGCCAGACCCGGGCCGGCATATTGGACTTGACGAAATCGGCCAGCGGGATGAGATCCTGGGGAGTCCTTGCCGAGGCAGTCAGGATATCCTCGAACCCGGCCGAATGACTCATAAGATCGGCCAGTCTTATAGGCTCGGGAAAAGTGGCCGGGATCTGGAAGTCCTTGAGATAAGTGTTGACATCTGCCTTCAGGTCGAGCTTCCCCTGTTCGACGAGCTGCATGACCGCCGTCCAGGTAAAAAGCTTGGAGACCGAGGCAATCCTGAAAAGGGTCCGCTCCGGAAGGACGGGCTTTTTCTTTTCGATGTCGGCATAGCCGTAGCCCTTGGTGAAAAAGATTTTTCCGTCCTTGATGACCGAGACGGTCGCCCCAGGAATGTGCAGGGTCTTCATGTACACTTCCAGGACACCATCCAGAACGGCGGCGAGCTCGGCCGGGTCTTCCGGGCCCTGGCTACTCAATTCCGGTTGGGCTTCAGCCTGTTCCGGCGTCTGTGCGTCCTGTGCGTTGGCCATCGCGCTGGATAATGGTAGTGAGATCATTAGTGCGCATAGGATGAAACCGATAATCCAGTTTGTCTTTTTCAATTCGTCCTCCTTTTCTCAGATCTCGATCTAGATCTCAATCTTCGGACTTTAGTATTCTAAATGCAAGCCTTCATTCACTTACCTTTTAATACGACAATCGGAGCCGCCGAGTTCCCAAGACGGGATGATTTCTCCTTTTGGCATCTGTTCAATGAGGCACTATGAGAATCTGTCCCTGTGTTTGTCGTCTCACGAATGGATAAAATGAAAGGCTTGCAAATCGTATCCAATATGAGTACAATCGTACTCAATATGAGTACAATTGAAAAAGCTCTCTTATCTGGATTGTTTGGAAAGACCAGGAAATCCATTCTAGCTCTGTTGTATACCCATCCCGATGAATCATTCTATTTGAGACAAATCCTCCGTCTATCAGGCGTTGCCCATGGTGCGGGGCAACGAGAGCTGAAATGGCTGACAGAGTCGGGAATTGTCACCCGCAGAGTGAGCGGCAATCAAGTCTATTATCAGGCTAATAGGAACCTTCCGATTTATCCTGAGCTGCAGTCGTTGATTATAAAAACGGCGGGGATCGGGGATGTCCTGAAAAGGGCACTTTCTCGGCTGAGCGACCGCATCAAATTCGCCCTGATTTTTGGATCAGCTGCAAGGCGCGAAACTAGCAAAAGAAGCGACATCGATATCCTTGTTGTGGGCGAAGTGAGCTTTGCCGAAATCGGTGAAATGCTCGTTCCCGCACAGGAAATCCTTCAAAGAGAGATCAACCCATCCGTCTACCCTTTTGTCGAATTTAAAAAAAAGCTGGAGAAGAGCCATCATTTTCTCGGTTCTGTTTTGGAAGGTGAATACATCCTATTATTCGGAAACGGAGATGAGCTTAGAAGATTGGCTTCGAAACGGGTGGCTGACTGAGCACAGGACAAGCAGGGAAGAGATCTCGGATCTTTTCAAGTTGATAGACCGAGACCTTAAAGATTGTCAAGCTTCTTCCTTGAGTCAGGACTGGAAGCTAAACATCGCTTACAACGCTGCTCTTCAGTCGGCCAAAGCAGCTTTAGCGGCTGCCGGCTATCGTGCACCAAGAGAGGCTCTTCATTTCCGAATCATCCATTCCCTCGCACATACAGTCCAGGCTGATCACAGGACTATCTTGCGATTAGATCTTTTTCGCAAGAAGCGGAACATAAGCGATTATGAACGGGCGGGGACAATTTCCGATCAGGAAGTGCTTGAGATGATTGACTTGGCGAAATCTTTGAGGGTTATTGTAAACAAGTGGATAGGGAAGAACTATCCAGAGCTACTCTTAAAAAAATGATGTGGCCGAGTTCTGTTAGGGGTTGTTTAATTTTGGCTCAACTTTTGGATCTCTTGCTATAGGCCGATAGTTCTTCACGAATCACCTGCCGAAGAGTATCTTCGAGCGATTTGCTTTTCGAATCCATATAATCTCTTAGAGTCATATTAATGAGGGTCTGATAATTTCGAGAGTAGTGTCTCGCGAGTCTCCATTTTCTTATGCTTCAAATGACATTAGCGGGTATAAAAGATCTATTTCTGAAATTGACTTCACTTGACAATTAGTCTACTTTAGAATAGTCTACTTTAAAGTAGACTATTTTTAGGGAGAGACATATGGCATTCATTGACAGAGAAAGAGAACTGGGAGCGCTGGAGAAATTCTGGAAGGGAAAGGAGGCTCAGCTTATCGTCATTTATGGAAAAAGACGCATTGGTAAAACAGAGCTGATCAAGCAGTTTATCAAGGGGAAGCCGCACGTCTATTATCTGGCACAAAGAATCAATGAAAGGGAAAACTTGAGGCTTCTCGGCGAGGCTGTCGGTGATTATTATAAGGACGACATTTTGAAGAGCGCGGGCTTCCGGGAGTGGAGATGGTTTTTCGAATACGCGCAAAAGCATATCCGTAAAAGAACGATCATTGTTTTCGACGAATTCCCATATCTTGCCGATGCCAATAAAGGGATATCCTCTATTTTTCAGGCAGGCTGGGATGAGCATTTGAAGAATATCCCCGTCTTCTTAATCCTTTGCGGCTCGAGCATAGGCATGATGGAAAATGAAGTGCTGTCACAGAAAGCCCCTCTTTTTGGCCGAAGGACCGGTCAGATATTTCTGCAGCCTTTTTCCTTTGCCGATGCATGTAAGTTTTATCCGGGCCTGTCGTTCGAGCGTTGTCTGGAATTATTTTCTGTTGCAGGAGGAAATCCCAGTTATTTGAAACGGTTCGATCCCAAAATTTCACTAGATAGGAATATACATGAGAATATCCTCCGGCCCGAGACATTTCTTTATGATGAAGTCGAGTTTATTTTGAGGGAGGAACTCAGGGAGCCCCGGAATTATTTTGCTATCTTAAAAGCCGTGGCTCTTGGAAAACATAAGTTCGGTGAAATCGTCAATGAGACGGGGCTGGCAAAAAGCAATTTGCACAAATATCTCTTTATCCTGGAGGATCTCCGCCTTATTCAAAAAGAAATCCCGGTTACCGAGAAGAATCCTTTAAAGTCCAGGAAGGGCATCTATAAACTTCAGGATCAATTCATCAGATTCTGGTTTCGATATGTCTTGCCTAACAAGAGGAATATCGAAGAAGGCACAAGCGATTACGTTCTGAAAAAAATAAAAGATGATTTTTATACCGTTGTCGCCGACAATTTCGAGACAGTATGCCGGGACATAATCGATGGCCACAAAGACAAATTATTTTTGTTCGAGAAAATCGGCCGCTGGTGGCATAAGAATGAAGAGATCGATCTTATCGCTGTGAATGACGAGGAGAAAAAAATCCTGTTTGGGGAGGCCAAATGGAGCAAGAAGCCTGTGGGAGTCGACATTTACGACAATCTTAAGCGAAAATCCCGTCTCGTCGATTGGAATAAGGATGAAAGAACCGAGTATTTTTGCCTGTTTTCAAAAAGCGGATTTACGGAAAATCTGTTGAAACGTGCCGAAAAGGAGCAGATCGTCTTGTTTCAGAAGGATAGGCTTTTCGAGTGATTCGCTTACGTAAAAGCATTCGGTGCACTGGTGATGACGCTGAGCCTTGAAGCATAGTTTACTTCCGGAGTGCTTTTTGGATGAAGTCTTCCAAATCCTTCCGGAATTTCTGATGGGCTGTTTTACGGACATACATCATGTGTCCGGACTCGTAGTAGGTCATGGTGATGTTTTTCTGCAGCTCCTTGGCCAAATCCATATGAGCGACTGTGTAGGCGGCATCGAAATAGGGGGTGGCGAAGTCGTAATATCCGCTGGCGATCAGGACTTTGAGCTGGGGGTTCATGTGCATGGCCTGGCGCAGGATCTCGGCCGTGTTGAGGTAGCCGCTGCCGTCCGGTTTTAGGGGCCACGGCTGCACACTGGCCAGGTAATTGTAGGGGAGATCGTTTTCATACCCCAGAACCCTGCGGATGTAATCGTTGATCAGCGAGACGTAGGAACCGATAACGATGGACCAGCTCTGGTCGAATTCCGGGGCCTCGCCGGCCGACTCCCGGTCGACGCCCGTGTATCTGGTGTCCAGCCTTCCCACGGTTTTTCCCTGATCGCGGAGGAGCTCTTTATAAAACCGGTTTTCCGTGACCCTCATGTTGGAGCGCTCGAGAAATTGCTCGGACAGGCCTGTGAAGCGGGAAAGCTCTTTGATGATTTCTGCTTTTTTGGCAGGATCGAGCTTATTTCCTTTGAGAAGCGCCAGGGCAAATTCATCGATGGCGAATTCTTCGGCCTTGTCGAGGGCCGATCTGAGATCACCCGATAAATCCGGGGCCAGTTTACCGTGATACCAGGCGGCCGCCGTGTAGGAAGGCAGGAATGTGATGTAAGCCATGTCGTTTCCGATGCTCCAATCTGTGTTCTGCCAGTTGAGGATCACGGAAATGAGGATCACCCCGTTTAAGAACATCCCGTATCGGGTCTGAAGATAATTGGCCAAACCGGATACGCGGGTTGTGGCATAGCTCTCTCCAGCCAGAAACTTGGGCGAAAGCCACCGTTCGTTGCGGGTGACATAGAGGCGGATGAATTCGGCCGTAGATTCGACGTCCTTCTCGAAACCGTAAAACTGTTTGGGATCCTCTCCGGGAACGGCACGGCTGTATCCGGTTGTCATGGGATCGATGAAGACCAGGTCTGCCAAATCCAGGGCACAAAATTCGTTGTCGATCAGTTTCCCCGGGGGCGGAATCACGGGGAAGCCCTCATCGTCCAGGAGCGATTTTTTGGGGCCGAAGGCTCCCAGGTGAACCCAGACAGCAGCGCCGCCGGGGCCGCCGTTGAAGCAGAACATGATGGGCCTTTGGGAGGGAACCTTTACACCGTCTTTGGTGTAGGCGATGTAGAAGATTGATCCTTTGGCCTTTCCTT
>JAFGNQ010000263.1 GCA_016926925.1 Candidatus Aminicenantota bacterium | reverse complement strand
CGCCCTTCGACCTCAGGGTCAACAGCGGAGGGATAAGCGGGGCCGGTTACGGATTTCTAGCTTTGCCCGACCAGGAGGGCCAATTCAATGTGCATCTGCATTGGGATCTCGGGCAAATGGAACCCGGTTCGACAGGATGGACGAGTCTGGGCGAAGGGGATGTTGAAACCGTGTGCCCGATAGAACGGGTTTTTTCCAGTTATTTTATGGCCGGCAGGCTGGGTCGGTATCCTGAAAAAGGCGATATCAACGGATTCAGCTCAGCCTGGTTGGGGACACCGCCCTTCGATGCACAGGAAGTCATGGCCTGGTCTGCAAAATCCTTCACATCGTCCAAATCCTTTTTCCGTGACACAAGCAAGGATCCCTACCGCTTTTTTATGCGCGTAGGTCCCGACAATAACGGAGTGGGCGGTGCCGGATTGTACAATTCTTTCATGCTTTTCGTTCCCGTAGAGGCCGAATTGACTGAAGGAGCCCGGGGAACGATCGCTCATGAAATGATCCATAAATGGGTCGGCGGAATCAAAGGCTCCCCAGGTGAGACATTCTGGTTCAGCGAAGGACTTACGGTCCACTACACCCGGCTGCTGACGTTTCGGGCAGGACTTTTTTCCGCAGACGAATTTCTCGAAGATGCTAACGGTACGGCAGCCCGCTATTTTACCAACCCGCTGCGGAATCTGCCCAACGATGAAATCGAAAAGAATTTCTGGCAGGACCGGAACGCTCAGGTGATCCCTTATGACCGCGGAAGCCTCTATTTGGCTCATGTCGATGCCAAAATCCGTGCGGCATCGAAGGGAAAACGATCGCTGGACGATGTGACTTTGACCATGTTCGACCGGCGCAGAAACGGAGAGGAGACGACCAAAGAAATGTGGCTTGAGCTCTTGGAAAAGGAGCTTGGTCCGTCAGCATTGGCCGAGTTCGATGCCGTCATCATCCGTGGTGAAGATTTTGTGCCGGATTCCGGTGCTTTCGGTCCCTGTTTCGAGAGGATTGCGGCCAAGCTCCGCGTCCTCGAACTAGGGTTCGATCAAAGAAAGAGCCTCTACACATCGGATAAACGCCTAACAGGGCTTGTCAAAGGATCGGCCGCCGAACGAGCCGGTTTACGAAACGGCGATCAGGTCCTCAATAAGATCGATCACCGAGCCCTGCGAAACGACGAAAACCTCCTTCTTAAACTCAAGGTGCGGCGCGGAGACGAGACACTGGAGATCGAATATCTCCCTCGGGGGGAGAGTGTGGACGGCTATAAGTGGGTGCGTATCCCCGGTGTTCCCGATGCGGACTGCCGCTACTGAGATGAAGGGCTTCCGGGGTAGAAAAAAAAGCAAAACATATAACCTGAATTATTTACGAGTCGAGGTTAATCTGGAATCGTAAGTATTCGCATTCCCTTTTTCGGTATAGAGCTTTAAGCTTAAGAAGTTGGTGCGTCCTCGACCCTACCGGCGTACAAATTGAAAAGGGAAAGCGAGGGCGAGTCACAGTTCGTTTGAGTCGCATTGTGGTTGGTGGGGGGGTCTTCGACGAAAACGAATTGTGACGAGCCGCCCTGAAAGGTAAAAAGGCCGACATAAGAATGAATATATTTTAAAATATAAAAGTCGGCGGTTTTTATGAATAATTCAGAATAATTGACTTAAGAGGAGGAAGACATGAAAAATCCCATCCATCTCATATTTAATGCAAATACCGGCCGGCACAGCCCACTTGTCTTTTTGCCGCTTATTATTTCATTCCTTATTTTTTCATGGGGGTCTCCCCTGGCCGCATCTCAAACGACCGCTGAAGCTGCGGAAGGTTCCTGCCCGGAAGATATAACCGCAGTGACCAAACATCAGATTACGGTCGACGGCAAGATTTTGAAGTATACGGCCCGTGCCGGGTTCCTTCCGATCTGCGATCAATTCGGGGAAACGAAAGCCCGGTTTTTCTACACCGCCTACACTCTGGGCGGAGAACGGAACACGGGGCAGCGCCCGGTGACTTTTATCTGGAACGGCGGGCCGGGTGCCCCTTCATCGCTTCTTCATTTCTCTTTACTCGGGCCTCGCCGGAAAGTATCCGGCGGGAATTCAGACCAGTCTTCTTCCTACCCGGTGGTTGATAACAACGAAACCCTTTTGCCTTATACGGATTTGGTCATGGTCGATCCGATCGGCACCGGCTACAGCCATCCTTTGAAACCCGAGGACAGCAAACTGTTCTGGGGCGTGTCACAGGATTTGGATTCCATCTCGGAGTTTATCCGGATTTATCTGACCCACTACGATATTTTGGAGGCTCCGATCTTTCTTATCGGAGAAAGTTACGGCACCTTCCGGGCGGCCGGAGTAGCCGAGAAACTGGTGAACAAAGAATATTCTCTGATGGGAATCGTCTTGATTTCCACGACTTTGAAGCTTGGATCGGATGGCGATATATCTCTGGCCCTGCATATTCCCAGCTATACGGCGGCAGCGTTTTATCATAAAAAGCTGTCTCCGGAACTGCAGGCCGATATACAAGACACACTGCGGCAGGTAGAAACATGGGCTGAAACAGAGTACATCGGGGCATTGATTAGAGGAGATCGTCTCAGCAGCCAGGAACGCCAGGCAGCGATCGACAATTTCGCCCGGTTTACCGGATTGGACCCGAAATTCATCGACAAGAGCAATTTACGTGTGGAGGCGGACGAGTTCGGCCGACAGCTACTCTCTTCCGATAATAAGTCGATCGGCAGGTACGACTCGCGCGTCACAAAAGAAAGCAGCCGCGGTGCCTACGATCCCATGAAAGATCCCAGCCTCATCTCGCGGGGCGGAAAGCCTTTCTTGTTCGTCACCTATCTAAGATCGGAACTCGAATTCAGAATCGAGAGGCTCTACCGCGGCCCCTTCGGCGGAATCTGGCCACCACCGGAAAAGCTCCGGGGCGATTGGATGGCCTACAACTGGGATTGGGGATCGCTTCTCGACAGCAATCTCGATCAGAGCAAAGCCCTCGCCAAAGCACTCCACATGAAGGACGACCTGCGGGTGCTGTTCGCTTCGGGACTCTACGACCTTGCGACCCCGTATTTCGTCACGGAACATACCATCAGCCACATGGGTCTCGATCCGAAACTCCGCGACCGTGTCGACCATAAATGCTATTCGGGAGGGCACATGATGTACCAGGATGACGATGTCCGGTTGAAACTCATGCACGATATCTTCTCGTTTTATAAGAGCGCATTAGCGAAATGAAAAAAGAGACGTCCGTTCCTTGAAGAAAATCGAGACCGGCAATGAAAAAATCATTATTTTCCGGCAGCTTTGATTGGAGGTATCTATGAAACAGCCATTGTTCAGGTTTATGACGAAAGTATTTAATATCCATGTCATTACCGGGGTCTTGATGCTTGCCGTATTGTTTACTGGTATCGGACTGACGGCACAGAGTGCCGATTTGCAGCCGATGATGACCGTCACTCTGAAGCCGGGCCCCGCGAATAAAGACGGACATGTAGGCTACGTGGATGTCACCATAACCTTGCAGCCCGCCGACTCCACCGCCGGAGAACCGCTGCTCATGCTGCCGATCGTATTCGCCAACGTCGAGACGGTCGCCAAGACTATGAAAAACTTCGAAGCGGCCGATGCAAAAGGCGCGTTGCTGTTGGAAGTGAAGGACGATCCGGGCGACAGCCCCGTTTCCTTCCGGAGATGGGTTCCTAAT
>JAFGNQ010000262.1 GCA_016926925.1 Candidatus Aminicenantota bacterium | reverse complement strand
TCTCTGATATCTTGGACCAAATCCGCATCTCTCAGGATCCTCAATTGGTGAGATATTCGAGACTGTTCCATTTTCAGTACGAAGACTAGCTCGCATACACACAACTCGCCTTCTAAAAGCAGCATCAGGATGCGCAATCGGGTCGGATCGGAAAGGGCTTTAAAAATTTTTATGGCTTGTCTCATGATATCTATGATCATATTGTCATATGTCTCCAAATTTTTCAAGACACCATCGGAAGAAAATCATATAACCAGCGTAAAGACTTTATTGCCGATTCAACTTGTGGTTTTCTTGATGTCAGTTTTATGAGATCAGCTGCTGGAATTGTGATACAATAAATTTGAGTTGTCACAAGGGATCATGCAGTCCAAAGTCAAAAATAAATTATTTTAATCTCTATAAAGGAGAATCAATAATGGAAGACATCATGGAATCTCAAGAAAAACAAATTCCAGCCATGCCCCGTTTAGGGGAGCCTGCGCCGCAGTTCGAAGCCGTTACCACACACGGCACCCTAAGATTGGAGGATTTCAAAGGAAGCTGGTTGATCATGTTTTCCCACCCGGCTGATTTTACTCCCGTCTGCACCACGGAGTTCATAGGATTCGCTCAAATCCACCCCCAGCTTAGAGAAATGAACTGTGAGCTTTTAGGCTTGAGCATCGACAGCGTCTACTCGCATATTGCGTGGGCAAGGAACGTCGAGGAAAAAATGGGGCAGAAACTTACTTTTCCCATTATCGCTGATTTGAACAAAGAAGTGGCTTCAAAATACGGTATGATCATGCCAGGCGAGAGCAAAACAGAAACCTCGAGATGCGTCTTTGTCATCGACGATAAGCAGATTCTTCGAGCCATGATCTACTATCCGCTATCGACCGGCCGCAATATGGACGAAATGCTGCGTCTGATCCAGGCTCTGCAAACAACCGATAAACACGGAGTCGCGACTCCCGCCAATTGGCGTCCCGGGGATAAAGTCATAGTTCCACCACCCAATACTCAAGAGATGGCTGAAGAGCGTGTAAAAGACAGCAGCTTCGAGTGTAAGGATTGGTATTTCTGCAAGAAGGATTTATAAGAGGAGTCGATAATGGCTTGTGTCAACCCAGACGGGACAGTATCGGAAACGGCGAAAGCCTTGCTGCGTATCTTGAATAATCCCTTGATGCCCGAAGATATATCTAAGCAGTTGGGGCAGCCGCTTTTCAAGGTAAGAAGCAGCTTGCGAGAGATGGCCGCCGCGGAGTTTATCAAAGAGCAAGACGGTAAATACATAATCACGGAAAAAGGGAAAGAAAAGATTTAGATTTTGTTGCTTGCCGCTGACTCCGCTTGTAGGGAATGACGCATACGAAATCATCAGCCGGTTCATACAGTTCCTGCAGTGTGGTATCCGTACTGCCGTCCTCGACCAGAATGCGGTCATAAATGTCCCCAGTTCCCGTTTGAGCTCTGTTATGAAGGGATCGGTGCAGCCTTTATCATTCTATATCTCTTATTCCCTTTTCCGCAAAGAATTCCCCGAGTTTTGAGTCAACGCCTTTTATGTGTTTGATGAGCCAGTTGAAGAGAAAGACGTTGATCGATTCTGCCAGTGAAGATGTCGGCCCTTCTTCCTTATAATCTTCTAATATATTGTTTAGGGTGGCTTTGAATTCTTCGTGCTGTTTTTTTTGAAGATCCAATCCGGGGTAGTCGTTTTCAGCCATTGTTCCCTCTTCTGTGGAGAAGTGGAAGTCCGTGTAATCGATCATGAAATCTAGAGTCTTCAGGATCTTGCTGTACTCGTGTCCTTCGTTTATGGCATCGGATAGGTCTTTCAATTTCTGTATGAGCATCTTGTGCTGTTCGTCGATTTGATTCACGCCTACGGAGAGGCTGTCTTCCCATTCGATCTTATTCATGTCGTTTGCTCCTTATAAAGTTTTGCAAAAGTATTGATTCTTTACAATACAACAGGATTCTTCCGGATTCAAGAGAACGGCGCCTCATCTGCTTCTTTGTGTCAGAGAAGATTTTCAGGAGAGATTTTCATTGACAAACGCCTTGTTTTAAGCGAGAATAAAAACCTGGTTTAGGAACGAGTTAGCTATAAGAGAATTTATTATCACTTAGGAAATCAATCCCACCGTAAGTTCTAATAATCCTCTCAGTTATCTAAGCTTCCTAATTTTTTATGTGAATTAGTGAGAAATGGACACAACAGCTTGGAAACAAACTGTTTAAAAAAATTCTTTGTGATGAGCAGTGGTTTATTAAAAGGATATGCTTTTGGTTTCGTTATGATCCTTAAGAGAAACATTGTTTCACAGAGAAAAATCAAAATTTAAGGAGTGGAGTATGCAAGGAAGCAAACTCTATGTTGGAAATTTCAGTTATTCAGTCACCAAAGACGACCTGGTAGAATTGTTCTCTGATTATGAAGTCAAAGAAATCAATGTAATCGAGGGCAAGGGTTTTGGATTCGTTGAGCTATCGAGTCCGGCTGAGGCCGAAAAGGCTAAAGAAGCTCTGAACGGCAAGCAGTACACAGGCCGAACGTTGAGAGTGGACGAGGCGCGCCCACGCGGAAGCGGTTCTTCGGACAACAGAAGAGGCGGCGGCGGCTACAACCGGTACTGAGGCAGATATATGCTTTTTATTGTATCGGAGACTTTTTTATTATTAGCTTGAATTATTCATAAAAACTGCCAAGACGAAAATTAAAGAGACGTATTACCTAATTATCGGCATTTTTTACCTTTGGCGAGTCGATCTGACCGGGCAGGTTGGGTTGGCGCCGGCGGCGTCGCAGCCCTTTCGCGGTAGTGCACTACGGTTTGTGGTCCGTTACAGCAATCTCGACTCGTGAATTTCCCATGTTAGACAGCTGATTTTTTCTCCTTGCTGTAATGAATGGCGATTCGCTAAAGGGGGAGAAGTTTATCAACCGGAGCCTCCGTTGTGATAAATTTGAACGAAAAAATCATTACCAAGCCGAAAAAGAAAGCAAGACGATATTATTTCTCTACCCAGCAGTTGGAGCAAACCGACGATCCCATAAAACTCTATTTTAGAGATATGGGCAATATCCCCCTCTTGACACGCAAGGAAGAGCTGGCTGCGGCCAGGGATGTCGAAAGAGGCGAAAAAACGATCATCAAAGCTCTTTCCAAAATTCCGTTTGTACATGAGACGATTGTCGCTTTGGAAATGGAAGTAAAATCGAATTCGGATTTCGTTCACAATATATTTGACTTTGCTAAAGAGGGCGCGCCTGAGATTGAGATGGAGGAAAAAATCGCGGATATCTTGGACGAGATCGTGAAGATCAAAACTTTGAGCCGGCAGTTGAAGAATAAACCGAAGTCGAGAAAATATGCTTTTGCCAGAGGAAGGATACTCGTCAAAATATACCAAATCCTTACACGATTGAATTTGAGTTTTTCATTTAAGGAAACAGTCATTACGAAATTAGAGGAAAAGCTTGAAGCCATTTCAGCACTTGAACATGCACTGAACAATTTGAATGGTTCGCACCCTCAAAAACTCATAGACTCAAACAAGAATGGACGCAAGATGGAAATTCTGCGGGTTTCCGGTCTCCTTAAAGACAACCAGAAGGAAATCGGACTTGATTCCCGGGAATTAAAAAAGAATCTTTCTGAAATTATGCTGGGGAAACAAATCAGTGAGGCTGCGCGGCAGAGACTGATAACGTCTAACTTAAGGTTGGTGATTTCCATTGCAAAAAAATACAGCAATTTTGGATTGCCTTTCCTTGATTTAATCCAAGAAGGAAATATCGGTTTGATGATAGCGGTTAATAAATTCGACTACCGGAAGGGATATAAGTTTTCGACTTACGCCCACTGGTGGGTGCGGCAAGGCATAACCCGGGCGATTGCCGATCAGTCGAGGACCATAAGAGTTCCTGTACATATAAGTGACACCATTAACAAAATTATCAAACTCTCGAGAGGCATCGTTCAAGAGTTGGGTAGAGAGCCGACTTGTGAAGAAGTTGCAGCGAAGATGGATATGCCCGTGTCCAAAATGAGAAAAATTATACAGGCTTCTCAAACTCCTTTCTCTTTTGAGATGCCTGTCGGGGATGAAGAGGACAGTTCTTTAGGTGACTTTATCGAAGACAAAATGAGTCTGTCGCCTCTTGATGCTGTCATCCAGTCCAATTTGAGAGAACAAATAGAGAAAGCCTTGGAAAATCACACGGAACGAGAGTCAAAAATAATAATGATGCGTTTCGGATTGGGCGACGGCAATGAATACACCTTGGAGGAAGTAGGTCAGCAATTCAAGGTCACGCGAGAAAGGATCAGGCAGATCGAGGAAAAAGCCCTCAGAAAATTGAGGCAATCCAGTCGAACTCAAAAACTAAGATCTTTTATGAACGACTACTAAGAAATTGCCGCCGGAGTGATTTTTTGTTTGCCTGTCTATGAAACATGAAGCCTAGCGCTAGATTCCCTGAAGCTACGCTTTTTATTCGGTCTTGTCCCATTGCGCTGTGGAGGCCTTTTTGAGCCGAAATTGGCACGGCTCCTGATCGGTCCTGTTTTTCGATATCTGTTTTCAAACCTGAATCCTTCGCTCAAGTCAGTGGCAAAAAGATCGAAATCCGTCTCAAAAACAGGGATTTTCATACCGATAAATGATTCGATAGCCTCGAGATGATTGGCTGTGTTTTCGCTGGCTAATGATATCGCTTTCCCTGAATTACCTGCTCGGGCAGTCCGCCCGATTCTATGCACATAATTCTCGGAATCCTGGGGAAGATCATAATTGATAACCATTTCCAGGTTGTCAATCTGGAGACCTCGTGCGGCCACATCGGTTGCTACCAGAAAAGAGAACTTTCCGGCCATAAAATCATCAATGACCTTTAATCTTCGATTTTGAGGAAGGTCACCAGTCAGGTGCTGGCTGCTGAATCCATTGAGCTGCAGCTTCTTGGACAACTTGAATGCATGATGTTTCATATTCGTGAAAATCAGAGCGTTCCGAGGAGATTGAGCCTTAAGAATCCCCAGCATGAGATTCAATTTAACATGGCTTTTAACATGATAGATTTCTTGGATAATTGTGTCCACGGTCAGCTTTTCAGGGGTCACTGCAATAGATGTGGGCTGGTTCAGATGCTCGGCTATAATTCTTTGGGATGAGCGGTTCAATGTTGCACTGAAGAGCATTGTGTGTCGGTGATTGCGAGAAGGCATCTGGTGAAGAAGCTTTTTGATGTCCGGCAGAAAGCCCATGTCGAACAAACGATCGGCTTCATCTATAACCAGAATTTTGATTTCTTTGAGATTCATATGACCTTGTGTGCTTAAATCCAACAACCTTCCCGGAGTGCCGATAATTATGTCCAAGCCTTTTTTCAGCAAAGCGAGTTGCTTGCTATAGCCGACACCTCCATAAAAACTTCCGATCGAATATCTCAGATAGCGGTTCAGAGAATGGGCTTCTTTTTCGATCTGGACTGCCAGTTCCCGTGTCGGCACCATTATCAACGCCTTTTTTCCGTTGGGATTGCTGCTGGAGTGCAGCCGCTCAAAGAGAGTGATCAGGAATGCCGCAGTTTTGCCGGTTCCTGTTTGGGATTGAACGGCTACGTCATCGCCCTGAAGTGCTATGGGCAGTGTCTTTTCTTGCACGCCCGTCATTTCTTCATAGCCTCTGTCCGCAATTCCCCTGAGGAGATCGGACTTAAGATTCAATTCAATAAAATTCATTCTTTTACCTAATAGTTAAGTTAAAACACGAAAGGTGAATGTCAGAGGATTTTATCGTTCGGATGGGAAAAATAATTCGCTTTGACTGTTTCCTACCTTATGTTTATAAAAAAAGTATACCTTATTCGAGAAAGAATAGCAAGGGAAACCCCTGTTTAGCAGCGGTTCAAGGTTGAAAGACAACGATCCTTACAAACTTTTTACAAAATTTTAACAACTTTGTGACAAATTGTCTCTTATGGTGGAGTAACTTATCAATATCTTGAGCAAGGAGACTTGATTATGGCAAAGAACATAGGACGCTGCCGCCCATCTCATCCTCTTGCGGGAAAAATTGTGGAAAGACTTTCGCATCCTTTGGTGCGTGCTGCGGGCGCTTCAGTTAAATTTTACGACAACAGGAGCCGTTATGCTGTGCGGAAAGGCACAGAGTTGCGAGAGAGGCTTAGCCGGGGAGAAACCGTCCATATCCTCGGCATCGGCCCAAGCGGACACAACTCGACGGCTGCCCTGGTTGAAGTATCTGAGAAGAATGGGATACGACCGCTATGCAATAATGAAGAGGAGAGGTATACGGGTGTCAGGCATGAAGACAGGTTTCCGGAGCAGTCGCTGAAAGAGATCTTCATGCTTCTTGGAGAAAAAAATGTAAATCCTTCCGATATTCTGGCCGTTGTCGGAGCCTGGGATTATTTAAAAGGAATCTCTACAGGTTTTCGTATCGCCCTCGAGGAAGCACCTGTAAGCCTTCATCTGGCAAGTAAGAGAGCCTCCCCACAAATGAATCTATGGCATTTCGTTGAAGCACTCAGGACTCCTTCTTTACTTAGGAAGTTCTTTAAAACAGAGAAAAAGGTGCCTGTCATCGGTATGCGCCACCATGACAACCATGCCTATTTCCCGTATGCCGTATCACCATTTGCAAAAAACTCTGAAACGACCATGATCCTTGTTATCGATGGATTCGGAGATGATGGAGCGATTTCCGCTTATCTTGCTAAGAACGGTAAAATAGAACTTCTTCGGAATTACTCCGATCTCTTCGATTCTCTGGGTTTCCTCTACGCCGTCATCAGTTCAACACAGGGTGGATGGACAACGCTCTCCAGCGAAGGACGGTTCATGGGGGCCAGTGCCTGGGGGGATACGAACCGTCTTACCAATCCCTATTATAAGAGGCTGAGGCAGATCCTGTACTTCGGTTCCGATGGCAGGATAAGCATCAATCGTTCGCTCATCGACTACCATCGACGCGGTCAGGTGAGGCCTTACGGAAAAAGACTTATCGATATATTAGGAAAACCGATTCCTCCCTCGAAATTGTGGGACCCGGGAACCGTGCTGCGGATAGACAGCATCGAGCTTACCGAAATCACGCAGGAGCGCGTGGACAAGGCGGCTGCGCTGCAGATGGTCTTCGAAGATGCCTTGTTCCATATCGTTGAATTTCTCATCCGGCGTTCTCGCAGCCATCAGTTGGTTCTCAGTGGTGGAACCTCACTCAACTGTGTCGCCAATATGAAGCTCCTGGATCACTTCGATGAAGCTTACTACGACCGGAACCTAAAACAGAAAAATACCAGACTGCATCTTTGGGTTCCCCCCAATCCGAGCGATACCGGGGCTGGAATGGGTGCATGCTACAATTTTTGCCTATCTCATGGAGCTCCACTCGGCCCGGCGATGAAACATGCTTTTTTGTGTGGAAGCCTTCCCGGTAGCGAAAACATTGCAGAGGCTATCCAAGAAGCAAAAAACACAAAAGAGGTATTTCTTGGGAATATCAGAAATCCCATGGAACAAGAGAGAATTGCCGCACTGGTCGCAAAAATTGTCGCAGAAAATGGTGTGCTCGGAATATTTCAAGGTGTGAGCGAAACCGGGCCGCGTGCGCTCGGTCATCGATCCATTCTCGCTAATCCATGCAATCCGGACACTCTGAGGATACTCAACGCTCATGTCAAATACAGAGAGAGTTTTCGTCCTCTGGCTCCGATGGTTACCCTGGAAGAAGCGAAGCGACTCTATGATCTGTCTGATGGAGCATCCGATTCCGACTATAACGCTTACAATTATATGGTGCTTACGGTCAAAGCCAAACCGGTCTGCCGTGCTCTGGCCCCGGCCGTTGTTCACAGGGACGGAACGAGCCGCATCCAGATCGTTTGTGAAGAAACAGATCCCTTCTCTTTTGCCATCTTAAAAGCCATGGGGCGTCGTCTCGGTGTAGAAATGGCTGTCAACACTTCGCTGAACGTTGGAACTCCCATAGTGCAGACTCCATCACAGGCTATAAATGCCTTGCACAGATCGCGTGGAATGACGGGGCTTGTAATGGTAGGAAAAGATGGAAGGACATTTCTAGCCTGGCATGATATCGTCCAGCCGCCCAAGGATGCGGGGCGGCGATTGATGCAATGGGTCAAGGAGTGGCAAGGAAGTCCGAATACGGGAGAAAGGCTTGGCCTCGTTATATAAATTATCGCCCCCCATGGAACCGGCTAGCCCGGGACGAGCTCTCTTGGAGGTCAGGCAAAATTCGCATTCTCATCCGTGAGTCTGCTCCCTGCAAAATTTTCCCGATCGTTCATATTAAAAGATGCACAAAGACAACGCAAGACATTTAATGGCTTCAGGGATGTCCTGCGATAAAGCCCTGGTCAGGGCCGATTAAGTGGAAAAGAAAGAGCGCCGCATTGAACAGGAGATTCCGGCTGGACTTGATGACTGTGGACTGGTAGACCACGAAGAAAACGACCACTGCGGCCCTCGTGATTATTACGCTTTTGATGATTGACATCTTTTGAGTCGTGACTCATAATTGCCGACGATGTTTGAAGGGGAAAACCGGCAAAATGATGCATGTTTTACTATCGCGGTAAAAGATGATTCTTATCCCCAATCTACAAGAAAAGAGGAGGAAATTTTTGAAGAGCGAAATTGAGCAAAGGCTGGAGAAGGCGCAAAATCTGATGGGAGACAGGGGATTTGCTGCCCTTGCTTTCTCGTCTGCTGAGAATATACAGTACTTTACCGGCGTGGTCGAGCCAAGCATACATGCCTGCGGCGTCGTGATACTCCTCCAACAGGCTAAACCCATACTTGCAGTTATGTGGCTTGACAAAGCAGCAGCCCAAGAACAGGCAGTCGAGATTGAAATAAAGACCTACACTCACGACAACCAAGAGGAAGTGATAACCAAAATACTCGAACGTTCTGGGACCGACAGGAACAAAATCGGGGTTGATGAGCGTGCTCTAAAGCGACTTGGGAATTCACTGAGACGAACTTTTCCGCATGCGGAGCTTGTAGATATCTCGAATACGGTTGCTCTGAGAGCCGTGAAATCTGAGGAAGAGATCCGTTTGATACAAAGAGCTTGCAAAATTTCAGAGCAGGGAATGAAAATGGCATTGGAATCAGCTAGGCCGGGGATGACCGAGCTTGAAGTCGCGGCTTTAGCTGAGCAGCAAATGATAAGGCTTTGTTCCGACAGGCTGAAGCACATCACAATGGTTGCTTCCGGCTCTAGAGCAAGTCTTATTCACCCTTTTGCAACCAATAAAAAGATAGCCGAAGGAGACCTTGTTGTTGTCGACCTGGGGGCTGTTTATGGCGGCTACTGTTCAGATATTGCCCGCACCATTTTTATTGGGAAACCGGATGAGGAGATCAAAAATGCCTTTGACGCCTTGAGCACAGTCCAAGATATAGTTTTAGAAAAACTCCGCCCTGGCATCTCAATAAGTGAGATTGAAAACATTGCCTTTGAGTCAGCTAGGGCAAACGGGCACCATCTGATAGGCTTTGTCGGGCACAACATCGGTCTTCAGGTCGAAGAATATCCTTTTATAAGGACTGCGGGAGCTGCTGACCCGGACCTGAAACTTGAGAAGAACATGGCAGTCGCTTTCTTCCAGGGTTCAATCCAACGAAAAACAAACGTCGGCATCAGGCTAGAGGATACGGTACTTATAACCGAATCAGGGGCCGAGCTGCTCACTACCTACCCCAGAGCACTCGTCATCTAAGATGAGCCCATCTTAATGCTGCTCGGCAGCCTTAAGCAGAGAATTGAAATATGTCAGCACCTCTTCCGGGAGCGGCCTCTTCTTCGGTAAAGGGCGCGCGCCCTGCCATGTTCGATTGACCGATTAGCAGATAAATGTGAAGGTCTTCCTTACTACCTCGTTATAGGGATGCGAATTTATCTTGTGGGC
>JAFGNQ010000261.1 GCA_016926925.1 Candidatus Aminicenantota bacterium | reverse complement strand
TCTGGGAAGATCGCTATCATTCAACAGCGATCCAATCCGATCATCATCTGGTAAAGTGTATGATCTATATTGATTTGAATATGGTCAGAGCTGGAGTTGTTCGTCATCCGGAAAATTGGAGGTTTTGTGGTTACAACGATATTCAAAGTTCACGGCAAAGATATCGATTGATTGACAGGTCTGCTCTTATTGATCTTTTAAATCTGGAAGATCTGGAAAATCTCAGGCACACCTATAAAAAATGGATAGACGATGCCGTTGAAAAATCGGCATTTAAAAGAGAGAGCCGATGGACTGAAAGTGTTGCGGTTGGAAGCAGAGAATTTGTCGAGCGGATAACCGATAAACTGGGCCCAAGATTAAGAAGAAGAGGTGTCCTTGAACGAAATGGAATATTTGAATTGCATGAATACAAAGATTCTTACAGTTACAATTTTAACGTTAAAAATGATCTTTTAAGCAGGAAACAATCCTAGATATTATTTCTATCTTGTACATTTAAAACAAAATAAAGTGGTCCGTCCCCCGAGAACCAAGAGCAACAGCAGGAGCGAGGGCTAAAAGCCGGCTGTCCGCGATAGTTTTTATGGCGCCTGCTTTAAGGAATGGTGGGGGATACCCATTCGCAGCTAGGCTGACTTATGTGATTGATTAAGAGATAGATACAAAATCTCTCCAGGGGAAGATTTTTCTTGGAATCGATTTTTCTGCCTGAAAATAGCCTCTAAGAAAAGTCGAAAAAACCAGTCGACCTTCTTAGAATCGTTTTTTGCCCCTAAAAACGAGCTTTAAGGAATTTCCTTCTGGGGAAAAAAGTTTTAATCCTTTCATTATCAATTGTATAAGTCGGCCTGGCCGGATAACTGCCGGATAACTCAAAAAAATATTAGCTGGCTCCAACTTTGAAACAAAAATAAAAATTACCGATAGGGGAAATGCATTTTTATTTGCATTCAAATGATTTGACTTTCTCATAAAGCATTTATATTCTGCTCTTAGGGGGAAATAGGGGATGAAATGTCCGAAGTGTCAGTCGGATAATACCGACATCGCACGATATTGCAGCAATTGTGCTACACCCCTTCCTTTCTCAGGGGAAATCTCTATTTCCCACACCAAGACTCTCCTAACACCTGTCAAAGATTTGATCAAAGGGACGGCTTTTGCAGGAAGATATCAGCTTATTGAAGAACTGGGCAGGGGAGGCATGGGGGTTGTTTACAAAGCTGAGGATAGCAAGCTCAAACGTAGTGTGGCTCTGAAATTTCTCCCACCGGAGTTGACCCACATTCCTGATGTTAAAGAGCGATTCATACGGGAGGCACAGACTGCAGCCGCTCTGGATCATCCCAACATATGCACTGTTTATGAATTCGATGAGGCGGAAGGGAAATCTTTTATTTCCATGGCTTTAATTGAAGGCTTGAGCTTAAGGAAGAAGATCGAATCGGGCCCGCTTGAGCTGGATGAAGCCCTTAGGATTGCCACACAAGTGGCAGAAGGTTTACAGGTAGCCCATAAGAAAGGAGTTGTGCACAGGGACATCAAAAGCGCCAACATCATGGTTACAGAGGACAACCAGGTGAAGATCATGGATTTTGGACTGGCCAGGATGACAGGAGGAACGCTATTAACTAAGGAAGGAACGACCATGGGAACGATCGCCTACATGTCCCCTGAACAAGCCCGCGGGGAAGATGTCGATCATCGTACGGACATATGGTCATTGGGTGTGGTCTTCTATGAGATGCTAAGTGCACAATTGCCTTTTAAGGGAGATCATGATCAGACTGTTTTGTATGCGATCCGGAATGAAAAGCCTAAGTTGCTGACGGATTTATGTGCAGAGATACCCGTCTCCATCGGTCAAGTCGTGGCCAAGGCGCTGGAGAAGAATCTGGAAAACCGATATCAGAACACAGATGAACTGTTAGATGATTTGAAGTCGATATCAGCAGGAATAGTACCAGACGAGATCAAAGTCAGACTGAGAAAGGCCAAACTGCACAGAAGAAAGAAGGCCATTCTTTATGCAGGCGCAGTAGGTTTGATCATCACAATGGCTGTGATAGCACTAACTCTTTTCACGGGACGTGCTGAGGCCATAGATTCGATTGCAGTTCTGCCGTTTGAGAACCTCACGGGTGATGCCGGGCAGGAATATTTCGTCGATTCAGCAACCGATGAATTGATCGGTCAGCTGGCTCAGATCAGTGGATTGAGACGGGTAATTTCCCGGACAACGGCCATGGAATACAAGGGCGTGGAGAAGTCCTTGCTTGAGATTGCCCGGGAGTTGAATGTGGATGCTGTGGTGGAGGGAACGGTATATCAGGTTGGTGAAAATGTGCGCATCAGGGTGCAGTTGATCGATGTGCTCCCTGAAGAGCGGAACCTTTGGGCTGAGATTTACGATCGGGCAAAAACCGATGTGTTGGTGATGTACAGCGAAATGGCACGTGCCATTGCCGTTAATACCGGAGTCAATCTGACCGCGGAAGAAATGACACGCCTTTCAAGTGCCCGGCAGGTCAATCCTAGGGCTTACGATGCCTATATACAGGGTCGGTCTCACTGGTACAAATTGACTGTACAGGACCTCGAGACTGCTTTGGGGAATTTCGAACTAGCTCTACAGACTGATCCAAATTATGCTCTTGCCCATACGGGTGTTGCTCTCGTCTGGGTAGGACGCTATCAATTTGGAATAGCGCCACGCGATGAGGCAGTACCACGCGCAAAGGCGGCGGCGGAGAAAGCCGTGGAGTTGGAGGACACGCTGGCGGAAGCTCATTATGCCTTGGCGTTAATCAGAGCTTGGAGCGAATGGGACTGGGAGAGTGCAGAGACAGAGTTTCAGAGGGCTATTGAGCTCAATCCCAACTTTCCGGATGCGCACGCCTACTTTTCCCAATTCCTGTCACACATGGGGCGTACCGATGAGGCATTGCCGCATATCGAGCTGGCGATTGAGCTGGACCCCTTCAATGCGCTGTTTCATAGCCTGTACGCGAACGTCCTGCTGTACCATCGGCGCTACGACGACGCCATCGACGCGGCACGTACTGCGCTTGCTTTGGAGCCAACCTTAGGGTTGGCCCGTACAGCTCTGCAGTACGGTTACATCTTG
>JAFGNQ010000260.1 GCA_016926925.1 Candidatus Aminicenantota bacterium | reverse complement strand
TAAATAATCAACGAGGATGTAAAATGAAAACAGCAAAAATAACCTGGACTTACACGGACGAAGCCCCGGCTTTGGCCACAAAAGCGTTTCTTCCCATTCTAAAAGCCTACACCGAGGGATCAGATATAGAGATTGAGCTTGCAGATATCTCCTTAGTAGGAAGGATCATCGCTAATTTTTCGGACAATCTCACCAAAGATCAAAAAATCCCTGATTGGTTGACTATTCTTGGGGAGATGGCCCTGACAACTGAAGCCAATATAATCAAACTTCCCAATATAAGTGCCTCGATTCCTCAACTCCAGGCAGCCATCAAAGAACTGCGCGAAAAAAGTTATGATATCCCCGAATATCCCGAGGAACCCAAAAATGATGCCGAGAAAGCCCTTCAGGAGAAATTTTCTGTAGTACTGGGCTCTGCCGTTAATCCTGTTCTGCGTCAAGGGAATTCCGACCGCCGGCCGGCCGCATCCGTTAAGAGATTCGCTCAAAAACACCCTCACCGCATGATGAGAGAATGGCCCAAATCTGGATCAAAAGCCCGCGTTACCCACATGACGGAAAAAGATTTCTATGAAACTGAAACATCCACCACAATAGATCAACCATGTGATGTCAAGATCGAATTCGTGGATCCAGCAGGACATATAACCACTCTGAAGAAAAACCTGCATCTCATCGAGGGTGAAGTCATCGACACCGCGGTGATGAACGTGGCTGCTTTAAGAAAATTCTATGCCGAGCAGATCCAGGAAGCAAAAAAAGATGGCGTGCTCCTCTCCCTGCACTTAAAAGCGACCATGATGAAAATATCCGATCCCATCATGTTCGGCCACTGTGTTTCGGTTTATTATAAAGAAGCGCTGGATAAACATGCGGATACACTCAAAGAGATCGGCGCCAATGTGAACAACGGTTTGGCCGATGTTCTGGAAAAACTGAATAAACTGCCGGCTGATAAAAAAGCCGAGATCGAAGCTGATATCGAAGCCGTCTATAAAACGCAACCGGACCTGGCCATGGTCGATTCGAGATACGGCATCACAAATCTGCACGTTCCCAACAACATCATCGTTGATGCCTCCATGCCCAATGTTGTCCGTGACGGCGGGAAAATGTGGAATAAAAACGATGAGCTGCAGGACTGTGTTGCCATGATACCCGACCGCTGTTATGCAACCATGTACAAAGAAATTCTGGAAAATGCGAAAAGACTGGGACAATTCGATCCATCGACCATGGGCAACCTCTCCAATGTGGGCCTGATGGCACAGAAGGCTGAAGAGTACGGTTCCCATGACAAGACGTTTGAAGCGCCCGGTGAAGGATCGATCCGAGTCGTAGATAACTCAGGCAGAGTACTTCTGGAACAGACCGTTGAGAAGGGCGATATTTTTAGAATGTGCCAGGCAAAAGATGTTGCGATTCGGGATTGGGTCAAACTGGCTGTTAACCGGGCTAGAGCATCCGGTTCTCCGGCGATATTCTGGCTGGATAAAAACAGGGGGCATGATGCGGAGATCATTAAGAAGGTAAAGCAGTATCTGCCTGAACATGATACATCCGGCCTCGATATCCGGATCATGAAACCCCAGGACGCCATGAAATTTACTCTGGAAAGGATCCGAAGAGGTGAGGATACAATCTCAGTAACGGGAAATGTGCTCAGAGATTATCTCACAGACCTTTTCCCGATCCTGGAGCTCGGCACAAGCGCCAGGATGCTGTCCATCGTTCCCCTCCTCAAAGGCGGCGGACTGTTTGAAACAGGTGCGGGAGGTTCCGCTCCTAAACATGTCCAGCAGCTTCTAAAAGAAGGTCACTTGAGGTGGGATTCGTTAGGAGAATACTGCGCTCTTGTTCCCTCCCTGGAAATGATCGTCGATAACACCAAGAACGATAAAGCAAACGTCTTAGCGGAGACTCTTGACAGCGCCATCGCCAAGTACCTGGAAAACGGACGACTTCCTTCACGCAAGGTGAACGAGATCGATAACCGGGGAAGCACATTTTATCTGGCTTTGTACTGGGCCCAAACTCTGGCTGCTCAGGATAAAGACAAATCGATGAAGGAGCGCTTCATTCCTGTGGCCAAAGCCTTGGAGGAGAACGAAGCCAAGATCACGGAAGAACTACTGGCAGCCCAGGGACACCCGGTGGACATCGGTGGATACTATCTTCCCGATGAAGAGCTGGCCACAAAGGTTATGCGCCCCAGCCCAACTTTTAACGCTATTATCGATGCACTATAAATAAAGAATACGCTGCATAATTCGAGGGCATGCGAATGCAGTCCTCTGCTCCACCATTGTATTTCACAGCAGATCGATGTCCTAATAATGCAGGTTTGTTGCGATTAATGATCTGAGATCAACCACGTTCACCAAATTTGCGAATTTGCCTGGATTATTTACGCGTTGAGGTTGCTGCCACGGCGAGGCCGCAGCCCATGAGATAGTAGCTGTCACCATCGAATGGGCTCTAGGACGAAGCCGGTGTAGTGAGATCGGGATACCTTCCGAATTCGCGAAATCGCCTGGATCATCAGCGGCTCGAGGTCAGTTCAAACACAAGCTGCCTCGAGTGAAGATGTATGTGTAATACCTCGAACTCGAGGCAGTGAAGTGTTTGGGCTGAGATCGGGTCGCCCGCAGGGTAAAAAAGGCCGACTTAAAATTTTAAAGATATCGTAATCCTAAATGAGTATCCTTTTTTCAAAAGCAATCATACCGAAAATTAGATGAAATTTTTATTGGGTCGGACTATTTTACTGATGATTCAGGAGCCTGGATCATCAGCGGCTCGAGGTCAGTTCAAACACAAGCTGCCCTGAATGAAGCCGTATATGTAATACTGCGAATTCAGGGCAGTGATGTGTTTGGACTGAGATCGGGTCGCCCCACCCCAGTGGGGTAAAAGAGGCCGACATTAAAAATTTAGAGATATCACAATCATTAAAGAGTATCGGCTTTTCAAAAGCAATCATAACGCAAATTAGATGATATTTTTGTTGAGTCGGCCTATTTTACTGATGATTCAGAACTTAGTGGGTGCGGACGATTTCCTTTACCCTCATCAACTGCACCTGATAAGACCTCTCCATCTCATCCAGCCGGCTGGATATATATTTAATGGTTTCTTTTATATTGGGGATCAAGATATGTTCCAAAGCATTGACGCGGCGGCGGGTTACATCGATCTCCCTTGCGAGAAGCTCAATCGCCTTCCACAACCGGGCGAATTCCATAAGATCCTCCATAACCTCGCGCATCTTCTTGACTCCGATATCCAGCTCGCTTTCCGTATTTAAAAGGTCATATTCGGCTGTTACCTGTTCCTTTAATTCAAACCGGGGAATAGCCAGATTAAATATCTTGACTTTCTCCGGATAAACGATCAATTCTCCCTCGGGAATAAGCTTTTCCAAATCAGCCAGAGATGACCTGGCTCTCACCAATGCAAAAGAAAGAAATACTTTGTCTAGTTTGTTACTGATCTTTTCCTGAAGATCCGTCATCTGCCGAATGATCTCAAGAAAGCGGCTCATGATCTCTTCCAACTTATCCTTAAGAAGCTTGTGCCCTCTTTCAGCCAGCACTAGGCGCTTCCTGAGCCGCAGCAGCTCCATCCGGTTGGGATTAACATTCAGCCTCATTTTTCCCCGCCGTAGTATTTTTCCAGGTATTCCGGACGGATCCGCTTAAGTTCCGCCCTGGGAATGATCCTCAGCAGCTTCCAGCCTAGATCCAGAGTCTCCAAAACACTGCGCGCTTCAAATTCCCCCTGCCGCACGAATTCATTTTCATAGCGTTCCGCAAAATTCAAATAGAGTTTATCCATATCCGAAAGCGCCGCCTCACCCAGGATCAAAGCTAATTCACGGGCTTCTTTACCGCGCGCATAACAGGCAAACAGCTGATTAAGCACATCCGCATGATCCTCTCGCGTCTTACCTTCACCGATTCCCTTATCTTTTAAACGGGACAAACTGGGAAGCACATCAATGGGAGGATAGATCCCTTTCCGGTGAAGCTCCCGGCTGAGCATGATCTGGCCTTCGGTGATGTATCCGGTAAGGTCGGCAATGGGATGGGTCTTATCATCCTCGGGCATGGTCAAAATGGGAATATAAGTGATCGATCCTTTTTTTCCCTTGATCCTGCCGGCGCGCTCATACATGGACGCCAGGTCAGTATAAAGATAACCGGGATAACCTCTCCGGCCCGGGATCTCTTTACGCGCCGCCGATATCTCCCGCAGGGCTTCGGCATAAAAAGTGTAATCCACCAGGATAACCAGCACATGCATATCCAGGTCAAAAGCCAGATATTCCGCACAGGTCAATGTCAGCCGGGGAGTAGCGATCCTCTCTATCGGCGGCTCATTGGCTAAATTCAGAAACAGAACCGCCCGTTCCAGGGCGCCGGTGTTCCTGAAGTCTTCAATAAAAAAATTAGCTTCCTCAAAAGTGATTCCCATGGCGCCGAACACAACCGCAAAACTTTCGCCTTTACCCAAAACAGTCGCCTGCCTGGCTATTTGCGCGGCTATTCTCGCATGGGGCAGACCGCTTCCGCTGAATAAAGGCAGCTTCTGGCCTCGCACCAAAGGATTCATTCCATCGATGGAAGAAAGTCCGGTCTGAATGAATTCAGAGGGATAGTCTCTGGCTTCTGGATTAATGGGACTGCCGTATATGTCCACCATCTTTTCCGCTATGATCTGAGGGCCTTTGTCTTTGGGATTTCCGGAGCCGTCGAAAATCCTTCCCACTATTTCTTTGGACACACCCAGCTTTTGGGACCGGCCCAAGAATCTAACCCGGGACTTTTCCACACCCAAACCAACCGTTCCTTCAAACACCTGAACAATGGCCCTTTCTGTAGAAATATCCAAAACAGTACCGCGCCTTATCAACCCATCCGCCGTCTCTATCTCAACCAGTTCATTGTATTTAACATCCCTGATCTTCTCGACTATGACCAGAGGGCCGACAATATTCGATACGGTTAAATATTCTTTTTGCATTTGCTCCCTCTCATTCTTTGTTCTTCATCAATTCCTGGAATTGCTTATCGACCTGCATATACACATCAAGAATATCAGCCTCTTCTTCAGGAAGGAATTTCATTTTGGAGATATCCTCTCTTACTTTCAAACTCAATATCTTCTCCAGAGGAATTTCATCATCCAGGGCTTTAAGGCTTAGATGATGAAAATGAAGGATGATCCGCAGCATAAGATACTGCTTCCGCAGCGATGTGTACGTATCCTGAGGATGAAAGGCATTCTGATGCAGAAAATCTTCACGGATTGAACGGGCTGATTCCAGAATCAGCCGGTCATTGGCTGAAAGTGACTCCACTCCTACGAGACGGGCAATTTCCTGCAGCTCTGACTCTTCTTCCAATAATTTAATGGCTTCCTGTCTTAGCTCGGTAAAATCTTCGGCGACTTTCTGATTCCAATAGTCTTTAATATTTTCTGTGTACAGGGAATAACTGTTCAGCCAGTTGATCGCTGGAAAATGGCGCATGTTGGCTAACCGGTCATCCAGTGCCCAAAAAACCTTGACCACTTTAAGGGTAGATTGAACCACCGGATCGGAAAGATCACCCCCAGGGGGGGAAACCGCACC
>JAFGNQ010000259.1 GCA_016926925.1 Candidatus Aminicenantota bacterium | reverse complement strand
GTACTTGGGTTCTTCCTGTGCCAAGTATTCCACCACCTCGGACTGGGGTGTTATCGGATATCCAAAATAGCCCTGAAGGCCGGCGCGGATGGCCGCTTCGGCCAGGGCCTCGTTCCCTTTCATCAAGCGTGTTTCACCCAATGTTTCCTCCCTTATTCCTTATGAGGCCGGCGCTTCTTTCGCTTTCGGCTTTTCTTTCATCCTGTAAACCGTGATGGCTGCATCCGGACACATTACGGCACAGTTCATGCAGGCGATGCATTTATCGAGCTCGGACTGATAGGCGTAAAACAAGCCGAACTTATTGACATCGGAAGTATTGAGAGCCAGGCACTCGGTAGGACAGTTGATCACACAGAGACCGCAGCCCTTACAGCCATCGACAGATATTTCCACATATCCTTTCTTCGGCATCTATTCCTCCAAACAAACGGGGACAGGCATATTTTTCCAGTGATGAAAGATAAAAATGCCCGGCACCTTTTTAATAATTGAGACTTTTTTCATAGCCCTGACAGCTTTTCCGAATCAACGAATGGGGGCTTTCCCCATTTCTCGCAGCTTCAGTCTCCGCTGTATCCTATAGCGGAGGAGTCTCTAATGCAGACAATAAAACACTCGGCCTTGAGCAGAGTTATTGTGGCTGCTTACATCTCAAAAGAAAGCACTCGGTGTGAATGGCACTGTATGTTCACCGCCGCAGGCATGGATGCGATATGGCACGGGAAGGCCTCCACATGAACCGCTAACGAGGTGATTCTCCCTCCCAAACCCTGAGGGCCTATTCCCAAATTGTTGACCCGTTCCAGAAGCCGGATTTCCATGTCCTTGTAGAATGGATCGGGATTGTGCGATCCCAGCGGCCTTCGCAGCAATGCTTTCTTGGCAAGAAGGGCCGAATACTCGAAATTCCCTCCGACTCCCACACCGACTATGGTCGGTGGACAGGGATTGGAGCTTCCTACATCGACCGTCTCCACCACGAAGTCCTCGATTCCCTGCTGTCCTGCGGCCGGGGCGAACATTCTCACCTGGCTCATATTTTCAGCCCCGCCGCCCTTGGCAATGAACGTAACCTTGAAAGCATCGCCGGGAACCAGTTCCCAGTGGATGTAAGCCGGTGTGTTGTCGCCAGTGTTCTGACGTCTTATGGGATCGGCAACGACCGACTTTCTCAGGTAGCCTTCCTTATATCCTTCGCGGACGCCCTCGGTAATGGCGTCTCTGAGGCTTTCGATCCCGCCGTCCTTATCGAAGCGCACATCTTCTCCCAATTCCACGAAAAACACGGCCAGTCCTGTGTCCTGACACAGTCCCAGTTTCTCTGTTCGTGCAATCTCGGCATTCTCCAAAAGTTGGTCAAACACAGCCTTGCCGACAGAAGATTCCTCGCGTTCCTTCATATCTTTGATGACCTTGAGGACATCTTCCTGCAGTACGAAATTGGCTTCTTGAACGATATCTTTGACTTTGTCTCTGACAGCGGAAAAACGAATGGTTTTCATATGAGACCTCCCGGTGAATGAAAAATATTTTGAAGTGAATTATGTATGGGCATGAACAGATTAGTTTAGTTTGCCGACAAGAACCTGTCAAGAAAAAATCCTAAAATGAGAATTTCTTACGAATCATTCGTCTTTCAGTCGAGGAGGAAGAAATGAGTGAATTTTACGGGTTTGAAAATTTGGAATGTTGGAAACAGGCTAAGGATCTTGCCGTCGAGATGTACAAACTCTCTGACAACGGGAATTTTCGAGACGACAAAGCGATGCTGGACGATCTCAAAAGATCGGCCGTGTCCGTAGCCTCCCTCATAGCCGGAGGCCGGGAGAAGGGGGGTGCCTCCAATTTCGTCCACTCCCTGGGAAAAGCTAAAGCCACAGCGGCCGAACTCAAAACCAGACTCATCATTTTCAGGGAGATCGGTTATCTGGGCGAGGGGGATTACCTCGATTTCGACGACCGCATCAATCGGGTTTCGGCTATGCTGGGCGGTCTCATCCGTGCCATTCAAAATAAAAAAGGCGGGCAGCGGAAAAAGCAGCCTCAGGAAGGAGGTAAGGTCTCGAAAAAGCCGCCTCTTTCCGAAAAATCCGGTCAGAAATAATGATAGTCGATTTTTCCCTTCACCTCTGGAAAAAAATGCCTTTTCCCTTTTTATAGATCGGAAGGGGGATAGCCTCTGAGGGCGTAGTAATCACTGACCAGCCGGCTGAATTCTTTTTTCTCCAATACCAGCTTATTTTTCCCTATGGGGTGTTTGAAGAAGAACTCGGGCAGAAAATCTTCCCCGGGCTTCATTCCCTCTCTCAAGTTGAATTCTCTGATGGTGAGTGCGATATTCCTGGATATTTCCTTAAAATCCTTCTCTCCGAGATCGAGCCCGAGCGTCCCTTTCACAATCTGCTTGAGCTCATCCCAGAAGAATAGGTCTCTAAAGAAGCGGCAGAGGATCAAAGTGTCATAGATTGTGAGCCTGTCCTCGTATTCCAGAAGCATGGCCGCTTTGCCCTCCACTTTTTCCGGAGGGATCAGCCCTGCCAGCTCCGGCTTGTAAAAGGTCGTCCTTAGATGGCAAGCGCCTCTGTCGGAGACGGCAAAGCCGAGACCCATGCCTTTCAAGTAGCGCGGATCGAAAGCCGGCGGCTCAAGTCCCTTGACATGGATAGCCATGTCTTCCAATCCCAGCTCCTTGGCGGCAAACCGAACGCCCTCGGCCAATAGGTCTCCGATCCCCTCCCTGGTGGCGATCATGTGCAGCAAATCCGCTATCCGGTCCGCGTCTCCATAGTCGACGGCAAAATCGATTTTCCCCCTCTTGTAAGCCGCGATGGCAAAGGCCGTCACATTTCCGGCCGTGATCGTGTCCATCCCGAGCCTGTCGCAGACGTCGTTCAGATAAGCGATTTCCCTTATATCATCGACCATATTTAGGCCTCCGAAGGCACCGATGGTTTCGTATTCCGGTCCGTCGAGAGTCATCCCCTTGTGCCGGCCGCTCTTGATCGTCGTCAACCTGTTGCAGGCGATGAAACAGAAAGTGCAGGCCCCGGCCTTGACTTCGCAGGCTTCGTTCAAGGCATCCGCATTGATTTTTTCGATATGAGGCACGGTTCCCCTCTGCCAGTATTCGGACGGAAAGGCCTCGACCGTGCTGGTGAGATCGACCATCATCGGTGTTCCCAGTTTTTTGTAGGCCTTGAACACCGGATTCTCGCTTCCCGCAAGGAACTGCTCTTTCCAGAAGACCTTCAGCAGGTCGCTGTCAGCGGCCTGTTTTTCACGGTCGCCCAAAAACACGATGGCCTTGATCTTTTTGCTACCCATGACGGCCCCGACACCCGTCCTCCCTAAGCACCGGCCGAAATCGTTGTTGATATAGGCGAACTTAACCAGGTTCTCGCCGGCAGGGCCTATAGTCAAAATCCCGGCTTTTTGCCCCGCGTATTTATCTTTGAGTATCCGCTCGGTTTCCAGGCTGTCCTTGCCGGCAAGAAAACCGGCATCCTCGAAGGACACCGATCCGTTGTTCACTTCGCAGTAAGACCATTTATCCAGCGCCCCCTCCAGAATGATCGCGTCGTACCCCGTCTTGACTATGTGCAGGAAGGCTTTTCCGCCCGAATAAGATTCCGAATATATCCCTGTCAGCGGCGATTTGGTGAATGCCGCATACCGGTTGGCTCCCCAAATCGAAAATCCATTGGCCGGCCCGGTCGCAAAAATCAATTTGTTGTCCGGAGACAGGGGATCCACACCAGCCGGATTCCTCTCCACTAGAAGATGGGAAGCCAGGCCTTTGCCGCCCAAAAATCTCTCGAAGACCGCAGCTGAAACGGACTCTTCACGACATTTCTTTTCCTTGCAGTCGATCGTCAGGATCTTTCCGTGAACTCCCTTCATTCATTCCTCCGTCACTAATTTTTTCTGATGTTCGTCCAGTCAAACACCTGATGAGCGACAAAACCCAATCTCACTGTATTCTCAACCGACGGCTACCGTTTCCTTTTAACGCGATTCTCCAGACAATGCAAGCCCAAATAAGCGGCCGTCTCCATCGAGCCTTCCGCTTTGGGTTTTTTATGGACTCTGCTCGACGTGCACGTTTTTGAGCCTTCCGGTTTTAGTGATCAATCTCTCCAGCCATTTCTTCGGCAACACCACCTTGAGCGCCAGCCCGACGGCGAAGGGGATCAGGTTGTGGAGAAACAGGATATGCCCCTTGATGAAATTCTCCCTCAAGGTCGCATAGTAATACATCGTCCTCAGATGATTTGTGTACTTGATGTCGAAGAAAGTCCGGAACACTTCCTTCAGGTTCTTGTTCAAGATCAAGTGGAAAAAGTCGGTGTCGGAACCGCGGCTGACGATGCGGCTGCCGAAATTCACAAGCACAGAGTACCCCGCGCTCTTGACGCGCAGGAAATAGTCGAAATCCGCGAAGTTGTGCGGTAAATGTTCGGCATCCATGAGCCCGGCTTTTTTTATGATATCTGTCGGAGTCAGCGTGGATTTGGTCGTCAGTGTATCCGCTTCCTGGATCCATCCTTTGTATTCGTCACGAAAAGGCCCTTCGAAGCTGCTCCTAAGCTTTTTGAAAAAGCCGTGAACCTCGACCCCCGCATAGACGATCTTGTCTCTCTCCCTGAAACCCAGAAAGATGGAGCTGCAGACACAGTCTCTTCTGTCCTTCAGGGTGTCGTAGAGAACCTGGAGGGTATCGGGGAAAAATTCGATGTCGTCGTTCAGGGTGTAGACGAAGTCGAATGCATTGTCGAGTGCGTACCGGAATCCGGTGTTGACGCTCCCGGCCCACCACAGGTTTCCGTCCCCTTTGAGTATGGTTATGTCCGGGTACTTTTGCGCTATGGCTTCGGATGTCCCGTCCGTGGAGCCGTCATCGACCACAACGGTCTCGGCTGCGTACCCTTCCCGGGAGATGTCCTGCAGATGTTCCAGGCAGTCCAGGGTGATGCTTTTTCTGTTGTGTACGGGGAGAACGATGGCGATTTTATCCATATCTCTTACATAACGGCCGTGGGTCCATAGGGAGATAGAGGCAGCTCATGCATTACCTTCCCGAAAATAACACACTCGAAACATCGGGGTCAATGATGTCAAGAAAGGGGACAGGCATATTTTTTCTTCAACAATAAAATCTATCGAAATAATCGACTAAGTATCATTAACTTATTTTATATATGCACGTTAGCCTATAAAATGCTTGGCAAATTATGAATAGCGTAATTAGAATAGTGTTCTAAGCCAAGGGCTAAGCCAGAGGCGAGGCGAGGGGACCAAAACGCATCAGCAGAAGTATCCTTATTCATAGCGGGGAATCG
>JAFGNQ010000003.1 GCA_016926925.1 Candidatus Aminicenantota bacterium | reverse complement strand
TCAGGCATGAATTCGAAGTTCATACCATAAATCCCGGCAATGAAAGTGATCGGGATGAATATGGTCGCGATTATGGTCAAGACCTTCATGATCTCGTTCATCCGGTTGCTAATACTCGATAGATATGTGTCGTGCATACCGCTCAGCATATCTCTGAAGGTCTCGACAGAATCCATGACCTGAATCGTGTGATCATAGACGTCGCGAAGAAAAAGTCTGGTCGTTTTCTGAACCAGATTGAACTCTCCTCTTTCCAGATTGTTCACGACCTCCCGAAGAGGCCAGACGGATTTTCGCATAAAAATCATCTCTCTTTTGAGCCTGTGAATCTCCTGCAAAGTATCCGGCCGGGGGTCACTGATAACTCTCTCTTCCAGGTCTTCAATCCGATCCCCTTCTTTTTCCAAGATGAGAAAATAATTGTCGACAATCGCATCGATGATGGCATAGGTGAGATAATCCGGTCCCATCTTTCGAATGCGCCCCTTTCCGTTTCTGATCCTTTCTCTGATAGACTCAAAAATATCCCCTTCCTTCTCTTGGAAAGAAATCACATAATTTTTTCCTAAAATCAAGCTCACCTGTTCGGCCTTGGTTTCCTTACCCTCCTCATCATATTGAAGCATGTTCAAGACGATATAGATATAATGACCGCCATCCTCCATTTTCGGCCGCTGCCCTGTATGGCAAATATCTTCCTGAATCAGAGGATGCAACTCGAAATGCTTTCCGAGCATTTCAACGATATCCACTCGATGGATTCCATCCACATTGATCCATGACACTGAAGGTGTTGCTTTGCACGGAAAACAGTCGTCGATTACCTCGATTTCTTTCTCTTCGAAATGCTCTTCGTTATAATCGATCAGTGTGATTTTTACTTTTTCTTTTCTCTCTTCGCCGACATAAATCGGTGTGCCCGGTGGAATCCCGATCTTTTTCTTCCCTTTTCTGTATAACCTATTCATTCTGACCATTATCCCCTCCTATCATCAGCCTGGATTATTCACGAGTCAAGGTTGTTGCAACGGCGACGAAGCAGCCATGAAGCTGCATTGAAATCCCGTGAGCCGACCCAATCTATCCGGGCTGCAAGGTAGCTGATGCAATAAGATCGGCTCGCCAATTGGGTAAAAAATGGCGGCAATAAGATGAGAATTTCTTAGGAATGTGAGTGCCGACATTTTTTATGAATAGCCCTGGTTAGCAATGTAACAAAAAAAATCGGATATTTGAAGCCCTTATCACTCTCAATGTCAAATCATTTCTTCTCGTGTCGTAACAATCATTTCTTCTCGTGCCTTATACAAACGATAACACGCCCTACTCACGCAACGCGACAGCACTATGCAAAATAGGATAGGCCTCTTCACTTAAACGAAAATCTTGAAATCGGCATCATTTTTCAGTAAATTTTATGGGATATATAGGTATTCTTTAAAGGCGCAATGAGAGATGGCAAGAAATCTCTCGGAAAGGAACGACTGAAAGGAGATAAGCCTTGGATGCTGTCCTCTTAGCAAAGATCCAATTCGGTTTTACAGCCGGCTTCCATTTTCTCTTTCCTCCAACCACCTTCGGCCTTACCCTCGTTATACTCATATTCGAATCCCTCTATCTCAGATCTAAAGATGAGCTGTTCAAAAGGATATCAAGCTTCCTGATCAGAATACTGGCAGTGATTTTTGTCATGGGAGTGTCCACGGGAATTGTGCTGGAATTCGCTTTCGGTAACAACTGGGCAGAATACTCACGGATGGTGGGTGACATTTTCGGAGCCCCGCTGGCCGCCGAAGGTGTATTCGCCTTTTTCCTGGAATCCGTATTTCTCGGAATTCTCGTGTTCGGAAGAGCCCGGGTGTCGAAGAAAGCCTATTGGTGGTCGGCATTTCTGGTTTTTTTCGGTTCGCATCTCTCGGGTGTCTGGATCATCATCGCCAATTCCTGGATGCAGACTCCCGCCGGCTATAAGATCGAAGGAGGGCGTGCCGTTCTGACCAATTTCTTTCAGGCAGCGTTAAACCACTCCACGATCGAACGCTACCTCCACACCGCTGCCGCAGGTTGGATCACCGGATCGCTTGTCGCGGCCGCAATCGCCGCCTGGTATATTCTGAAAAAGCGCGATGAGAAAATCGCCAGGCCGCTGCTTCGGGTATCCCTGATTATTTTCATCGGCATTTCCCTTCTCCAGCTCGGTTTAGGCCACGCCCATTCGGTTCAGGTCGCCAAGACCCAACCGGAAAAAATGGCGGCATTCGAAGCGCTTTGGGAAACCGAAGAGGGCGCACCCTTTGCCGTCTTCGGCATCCCCGACGGAGCCGAACAAAAAACGAATGCCTATATCGGGATTCCGAAATTCCTCAGTTTCCTCATTCATTTCAACACAAAATCCGAGGTTCTGGGACTCAACGAATTTCCCCGCGAAGAGCAGCCGCCCGTTTTTATCCCCTTTGTATCCTACCACCTTATGATTCTCCTCGGCATGATATTCATCCTCGTCTCCCTGATCGGATTGATCCTCCTCATCAAGAAGCGCATCTACGATACCCGATGGTTCCTGAAATTGTTGATCTTTTTACTTCCTCTCCCCTACGTCGCCAATGAAACAGGCTGGATCGCAGCAGAGGTCGGCAGACAGCCGTGGGCTGTGTTCAAAGTGCTGCGCACAGCGGATGCGGTCTCGGTGAATGTTCCTGCAGGGAATATACTTTTATCGCTCATTCTCTTTGCTCTCGTCTACACCCTCATTGCCGTTATCGGATTGTCCGTTATCCTCAGATTGATTCGAAAGGGCCCGGAGGACACTACGTCCGGGGAGTACTGAAGGAGACCGTTATGGAAACTTGGGACATACTGCGCCATATCTGGTTTTTTCTCATCGGAGTCCTGTTCGTCGGCTATTCCATTCTCGACGGTTTCGACCTCGGGATCGGAATCCTTTTCCCCTTCCTCGGAAAGAAGGAAGAGGAGAAAAAAGCGCTGGTCAAAGCCATCGGTCCTTTTTGGGACGGAAACGAAGTTTGGATACTCACAGGAGGAGGAGCCCTCTTTGCAGCCTTTCCCCATGCCTATGCAACAGTATTCAGTGGATTCTACCTGGCACTGATGGTCGTTCTTTTTTCCCTTATATTCAGGGCCGTCTCTCTAGAATTCCGCTCACACGACACAAAGAGAAAAGCGTTCTGGGAAGGGGCTTTCATCGGAGGCAGTTTTCTTCCATCACTCCTTTTCGGAGTGGCCGTCGGAAACGTTGTCATTGGCGTCCCGCTCGATCAAAGCATGAATTTCACCGGCAATTTTTTCGCTCTTCTTCGTCCGTTTCCTCTGGTCCTGGGATTGCTCGGCCTTACAGCCTTTCTCATGCAGGGAAGCACATATGCCGCCATGAAAACAGACGGCATCGTCCAAACAAGAGCACGGAAGGCGGCCAAAACCGTCTGGAATCTCTACACTCTGTTTCTCCTGCTCGCCCTCATCGTCACATTTATCACATTTGGCGAAGCTCTCTCAAACGTCCCTGCCTGGGTGTGCACGGCTGCAGTGATTTTTGCGCTGGCAGTGCTTAGAAATGCACTCGGCAAAGCTAAAGATGCACTGGCATTCTGGATGTCCTCTACAGCTTTTTTGGGGCTGTGGGGAATTGTTGGAGCGATTCATTTCCCGAACCTGGTCAAAGCAAATAACGATCCTGCCCTGAGCCTCACGATCACCAACGCCTCCTCATCCGAACTGACACTCAAAGTCATGCTCGTCATCGCGCTCATAGGCATGCCCCTGGTGATAGGCTACACGATCTACCTTTACAAAGTGTTCAGAGGGAAAGTCCGGGTCGAACCGAACGGCTAAACAAATAAAGCGATTTTTCTTCCTGATTTTTATACTAACGAACGACCAACTGCCCCATCAATCCCAGCTGCATCTCTTAATGTGAAAAAAACTACTGCTGCCGCCTATCGTTTCATTACTGGATGTGATGATGCGGAGTTCATACTCAACCTCGGCCTGGCATTCGAGAGCATCAGGCAGAGCGTCAGCCGGAAGGTGAGCATTATCAAGGATAATCTTTTTAACTCTGAAAATTACCCTCTCCGGTTTCTTAGGTTTGAAATGTTCTAGAAATGTCAAACATTCTTGAATTCCAGTGTATTCATGGCCCTGAAAATCCATCTTGAAGAAATCTTTATTTTTCATCTTGTTGAACTTACTCAAAGCACCGTCTTTATTTAATTCCGGGTTCATGACAAAATCCGCTATGTATTGCTGGAATTCTACTATTTTTTCCATCAAATTATTCATTTTGCATTTTTCGTAGGCGATATC
The DNA here is from genome assembly GCA_016926925.1 of Candidatus Aminicenantota bacterium. Next base: position 356 of record JAFGNQ010000003.1, on the reverse strand, counting down.
ACCAGGTCCCAAATCACAGTCCACTTCCCATCCCACTCCTCTGGCTCCATAAAAAGGCGTGACCGAAAAAAACAAAATAACGAGCGTTAAAAAAAGAAGCTTTCCTATTTTCATGATTTCACCCTCCTCGTAATATAATTTATGTCATCAGCCATCAAACTCAGAAAAGAGAGATGCCTGTTACAACAGAATAAATTGAATCCACAGCTTTTCCCCTGTTTGCTTAATTGCTTGAGCTGGTCGTGATATATTGTTACAAAATGTGTGAATTGGCGTCAAGTCTTCGAATCGAGTCATCTAAAATCTAACCCTAGGGTATATATCTTGTCATTTAAAAATCTAACCCTAGTGGACAG
>JAFGNQ010000258.1 GCA_016926925.1 Candidatus Aminicenantota bacterium | reverse complement strand
TTTGAATCGGACAAAAAAGAAAAAATTCTTTTATTTCTATACACACGCGGAGAAGCTTATCCGAGAGAAATTGCTCGAGCTTTTCAATTCTATATCAACACCGTACAAAATCAACTCTTCAACCTGGAAGGAGGTGGAGTGCTCTACAGCAGGCTCAAAGGAAAAGTCCGGCTGTTTGGAATCAATCCAAGATACCCTTTCAAAAAGGAACTGGGAGCTCTGCTTGAAAAAGCCCTTAAATTTGTTCCTGACGAGGAGAGAGAAAAATTCTATAGCCCGCGATTAAGGCCGCGTCGTTCAGGAAAGCCTCTCTAAATGAAGATAGAGGGAATTTCACTTCAGGATCTCGCTCTGCTTATTTGCGATTATTTGGCCAAGAACACGATTGAAGTCATCCTTACAGGCGGAGCATGTGTTGCGATTTATGCGGTTGATAAATATGTTTCTTATGACCTGGACTTTGTTCTTCTTTCCTATACAAGCCGTAAAAAAGTAAAGTCTCTGTTAGAGCGAATCGGCTTCCGACAAGAAAGGAGACATTTCAAACATGTCGATACCCCGTTTCTCGTGGAATTTCTTGCACCTCCCCTCTCGATCGGAGAAGAGCCTCCTCTGGAAATTTCAGAAATTTACAAAGGAGATAGGGTTTTGAGACTTCTTTCGCCTACCGACTGTGTGAAGGATCGCCTGGCGGCTTATTATCATTGGAACGATAAACAATCTCTGGCACAAGCGATGTTGGTTTGCCGGGATAAAGACATAGACATGGACGAGCTTGAACGATGGTCGATCCATGAAGGAATGAAGAGCGAATTTGATAAAATAAAATTTCAGCTGCAAAAATGAATATGAAAATTGAGGTAAAAATGGACTTTTATGCAATCATCATGGCCGGAGGTATAGGCAGCCGGTTTTGGCCGTTGAGCCGAAAGGCGAAATCCAAACAGTTTCTTCCCATAATCAGCGAGAAAACCATGATCGAAGAGACGATCCAGCGCCTTCGCCCTCTTTTTCCGGCACGAAACATAACCACTGTCGCCGATGCCCGTCAGACACAAACGATCGCAGGCCTTTTCCCCGAAATCCCCGAGGAGAACTTCCTCATCGAGCCCCGGGGAAAAAACACGGCTCCGTCCCTGCTCCTGGCCACAGCCAAAATCGCACTCCGGGATCCCGAAGCCGTCTGCGCCGCTCTTCCCGCCGATCACCTCATAACGGACGTGCCTCTTTTCCTGAAAAAGCTCGAAGCAGGAGCTGAGGCGGCGGTCCGGGAAGATTCACTCGTCACGTTCGGCATTCCCCCGACATATCCATCCACCGGATACGGCTATATCCGGTTTTCGCGCGAAACCGGTCGAAAAGTTGAGGAAGAAAATTTCTTCGCTGTGCAGGAATTCAAGGAAAAACCGGGCTGCGAACAGGCGAAAACCTTCCTGGAAGCAGGGAATTACGCCTGGAACTCGGGCATGTTCCTCTGGAAAGTGCAGACCTTCGCCCGCAAGCTCGAGCAGTTCGCACCTGACTGGTTCGTCTACTGGCAAAAAATGCTGCACGCTCTGGAAGACAACGACAACGCCCGGATCGCAGCTCTTTTCGACGCAATCCCTGCCACATCCATCGACTACGCCCTCATGGAAAAAGCACAGGGGGTGCTGATGTGCGAAGGGAATTTCGGATGGTCGGATGTAGGCGCTTGGTCGGCCTTGGCCGCCATCTGGGAAAAAGATCCGGACCGGAATGCTCTCAGAGGAAAGGCTCTTGTCCTGGATTCCGAAGACTGCCTTGTCTTCAATCCGAAAAAATTGACTGCCCTGGTCGGGGTCAAAGACCTGATCGTGGTGGACACGGACGATGCCCTTCTCATCTGCCGCAAAGACCAGGATCAGAGAGTGAAAGATATTGTGGCTCGACTCAAGAAAGAGGGCATGGACGATTTTTTGTGACAATCATGGATATCACAAAGCGAAGACTTAGGATTCAATCCTTGTTTTAATGGAAGGAATTCTCGAAGATGCTGATCTAAATATTTTTGGCACTCAAAAAACAAATAGCTGAAATTTAATAGAATTTGAGAAAAATTCTATTTGCGCGCGTCATCTATTTGTAAGGCCGAGAAAAAGACTTGGCGCTTCTGTAATAACCGTATTGAACAGGTCATCAAAACAAGGCTATGTTGACTTTTTCAGTTAAAGATTGTAGCCTTGTGTCAAAGACATCGGGAGGTTCAATTGGATGGAAATTCATTAGACAAACTATCTTCGGAAGAAAAAGTTAGAATCATCCAAGAAGCTTCCGAAGAGCTAAACAAATTTCTTACTGAAGATTATCATAGGATCAAGGATATATTAAGTAAAAATTCTTCTCAAAAAGAGGCGGATTTCACATTAACCGTAGGGATTCAGAATGCCTACCTGGGATAAAGTTCTTGATGAAGTTAATGAACAACTGAATGCTCTGCGGATTTTAGAAAAATACGTCGGTCAACTCCATCAACTCACCGGGCGGAGCGTTGTCTGTTATATGTCGGCTTTTTCAATCATAAAGCCTCCTGTGCCTCCTCCGTTTCATTCAATCATCGATCAAGACCTTCAGGGCTTCATGACATGCGCAAAAGACACTGATAAAAATTCTTTAGATTTGATCATCCATACCCCAGGCGGTGACTACGAAGCGTCAAAACGAATTATCAGTTATTTACATTCGACATATCGACACATTCGGGTATTCGTGCCGCACTTGGCAATGAGTGGCGGAACCTTGATCACTTGCGCTGCCGATGAAATCTATATGGGGCCGTATTCAAGTCTCGGTCCAACGGATCCTCAAGTTCTTTTGGGCAGAAATTATATTCCTGTTAATGCAATACTAAATGAATTCGAACAAGCTTTTAAAGATGTCATTTCAGACCCAAGAAAGGCGCTGCTATGGAACGAAAGACTAAAGCTTGTTCCTTTTGGGATGCTTAAAGCCGCCGAAACTATGAGGGAAAATTCTTTTTTGTATTTGCAAGAACTATTGAAAAAAAGAAATTGCCGGGAAAAGCCTGATGAAGAGATCAAAAATGCAGCTGAATTTATAAACGGAAGAAATATGCCGGTTCCGCATGGTCAGGGGATATCATTAGAAAGAGCACAAGAGCTCGGTCTTAACGTTAAAAACTTGCATTCCGACAAAGAGCTTGAAGATCGAGTTCTCTCCGTTTATCATTCAGCAATTATATTGTTTCAGAACACCACTGCCCAAAAAATCATTTTAAATCACAACCGGCTGAAATATATCAATAATTACCAATCTCCAGAAAAATGAGTTCAATTTTTGATTCACTCTACTTTCCAGAGAATCTTCGATTCTGCAAAGCAACTTTAAGTTTTCGAACGCTTGCCGGATAGATTTGGTCTCCGAGTCGCTATAATGACGGCCGACGGATCAAGCCGGATCAGAACTTGAATCCCAGCAGAAAGACGATGGTTCTAGGTTTGATCCAATCCTGTGTGTCGACGGTGACGCCGTATTCGTCCTCGATGGCATCGGCATCGATCATGCTTGCCATACCGAAATGGTAGCGGCCGTCTAAAGTAAGAACAGCGCCGCCAAGACTCAGCTCGATCCCGGCCCCGAAAACGAGACTGTAATCCAGAGACTTGGTGAAATCCTTGATGTCTATCGTATCGTGTTCTTCGTTCTCGACTTCATCGTTTTTGAGGGTGATGCCCTCCCAGACGAATTTGTTCGACAGAACGTAGCCGACTTCGATCCCGCCGCAGACATAGGGAGAAGCCCCTTCCGCAAACCTCATCTTGAGAAGGACGGGGACGCTCAGTTCGTCGCCTTTCAAGGTGACTTTGTCTTTGTAGGAGTAGGTATCGCTTCCGACGGTAACCGTGGTATCCCGGACTTCTTCGAATTTAAATCCTTTCTGTAAGTACATAACATCTATCTCTAAAGAAAGGGGATGGAATATGGCGAATTCAAGTCCCACCCCTACGGCATAGCCCATCCTAAAGGACGTGTCGGCAGAGGTTACATCCGTCTGGGTGTGGGCAACGTTGGCCAGACTCAAACCTCCCAGTACTCGGAATCCCGAGCTTTTTTTGCCCGAATAGGCGGCCGGGGCGGGCTGGTACTGCGGTTGCTGAGCCTGCACGGCCGGCCGGGGCTGCTGCATCGGAGGACTGACTTCCTCGGTCGACAGGAGCTCCACCATGCTGGAATGGATGTATCCGGTGAGAACCACTCCTTTATCGTTGGGGGGAAGATTCACGAGATACCATTCGCCTTTCCTTATATCCCCTTCCAGTACGGCTCCGAGAGGAACAGTCTCGAGAATCTCGCTGTCAAAGCTCGCACTCGCCCTGACATTGGCCAATTCGACAGAAACCCGCACCTTGAATTTGGCCGCCGCAGCGTAGCTCGGCACCAAACAAAACGACAGGCAGAGTATGACGGCCACCCACAATCTTTTCCGTGTCATGTGAACTCCTTTCAAAAAAGTAAGCTTCCTAAAAGATCTTCGTTTCAAATACGATAAATTCAAACGGCAAAAAAGTCAATTCTCAATCCTCACTCCTGTAACAGGAAACCTTCGATTATTCGTGCCCTTCAAGCTTTTCCCATCCCGCGACAGTTTCAGAACGTCCACCCAGCCTCCGGAATCCCACCTCAATTCGTACAGCCTCTCATAGGGATTCATTCTTTGCCACGTGCCTTGGTTGACAGGACTGCCGTCAAAACCTGTCTGCGTCATGCGGCCGCTCTCCTGAGAGCCTTCGAAGGCAACGGTCCCTCCGTTAAACCATTCCCAAAGGCCGCAAATGCCGGGCTTGGGCTCCAGCTCAAGAAAAACGGAAGCTGTCAGATAAGGGAATTTCCTATGCCGGACAACAACGGTCGCTCCCTTTTTCCCCACACTCCGGCCTTCCACAAAACCGGCACTATTGAAGAGTTCCTCGGGCTCCCAAGCCAGATCTTCGGGCAGACGGGATACCACTCCATCCTTTATGTGGGAATAGACGTATTCCACTCCAAACGACACGTATTCATCTGCGAAGAGAGTGAGGATGCGGCCATCCGGACCGGCTTTTCCATCCTTGCGGCTTAGGCTGCCTGAAACATCGTCCGACCCCGGTCCTATCCTGTGAACGATCCTCAATCCTGCCGGTTTCCTCCAGACCAAAACCTTCAACTTCCGGGACTTAGGGATTCTTTTCAATGCCTCCTGCAATGTATCCCGATCACGGAAGAATCCCAGGACTCCTCTCGTTTCCATCTCGGATAGAACCCGCTCAGCCGCCTCATCCCCGGCCGTTTCAAGCAACCTTTCCTTGATATTCCGGGGATAAAGATCAAGCTCATCGACGGACACGGATACCGGCTCCTTCAAGGCACGGAATTTTTTTGCCCGTTTCAGCCACACATGGCGGGAGGCTCCTCTAAAGTGGCAGACATAGGGTGCCTGACACACGAAACCCGAGTGCTCCTCACCGATGGTGATCACGTCCTCATCGGCCAGAGGAAAATCCAAATGCTCCGGATCGACAATTCGCTCCCGGTACAATCTGCTGTCCAATTCAGCTATCAAGTCTCGGAAGGTCACATTTTCCTGAACGCGCCCCGTCACTTTATAGAATGTCCAGGCCTGGGAATTCGAGATGCACTTTTCGGATGGCTGCCGGGTTCCGAGCGCTAAGGCCGCAAAAAGGAAAAAGCAGGCGACTCTCGAAATCGACCTGACCGCAGCAATAAAAGCAGAAGCTCTTAGGATTGGTTGCAATATCATCATTTATGAATAATCTATATCATATGGACTATTCACAAGTCGAGATTGCAGGTGCAGTTTATAGAGGATGCCTGCAACGTCCCAGCTCGCAAGCATTCGCATTTCCGTTTCCCTGATCGGGCACTGAGTGACCGAAGAAAAATGCTTCATTACCCATATGAACCGCAAAGGGGCAAATGGGGAGCAAGAGCGCGGCATAGTTCGTTTGAGTCGCATGGTGGTTGGTGGGGGGGTCTTCGACGAAAACGGACTTTGACGAGCTCCTCCTTGTGTTGTCGGATTTGTGGTCATCACGGAAACGGAAATGCATCCCTCTCATCAAGCTATAGTGAACGACCGCGAGCCGACCCAACCTAACCCGGACTGCAACGAAGGTTTTGTGGCAAGATCGGCTCGCCTGTAAGGTAAAAAATGGGGACAATTGGTTCAAAATCTCTTGAGTGTGAAAGTGTCACCATTTTTTATGAATCATCCCTATGGAAGGAAGGGACGGGCCAATAGGTTGTACGTCGTATCGACCGTCTTAATTCCCTCCTCAGACAAAGCTTCCAAATAGTTCCAGGACAGAAGCTCCCAGAGGTGATGGACATAGGCGTTGGGGAAGTGCTTGGTCCGCAGAAACAGATCGGCCAATCCCTCTTCATCGTAGAGGGGATGGAAAAATGCGTCGTAGTCCAAAACCGTCAGCAATTCGGGATGCTCTTTCCACAGCCGAAAGGGAACTTTCACCGATTGTTCATCCCAGTATTTATCATGTCCCTGCGATCTCATCGACCGGAATGAGGACAGCCATATCCTGAGGAATTCGGTATCCTTCTGACTGAGGATGACGGCATTGCATAGGCCTTCGGTCTGCGGCGGCTTGCCCTGAATGCCCAGCACGACCCGGTTTTCCATCAGATCCCCGAGGGATTTCACACAGATTGTATCCATATCCAGATAGATCCCGCCCTTCTCCAGGAGGATTTGGAGTCGCAGGACATCGGCCCGGTGGGCGTAAATCTTCAGCCGCTTGCCGAAGATTCTCCTGGGCGGCCTCAACTTGATCACCTCCACGTATTTTTTTGTTTTCTCCCACCATTTTCCCCTGGGTTCATAAGCACAATAAAAATAAACTTTGTCCGGCTTGTTAACCACCAGTGCCGATTTGACGGCAATATAATGGGCCAGGCTGAATGGCCGGCCGCCGAAATTCCTTTTCATGCCGAAGATGAAATGAATCGCGTTGGGAATCATATCAGAGCCTCATACCTGAAAAGAAGATTCCTCGTACAGCTTTTTTAACATACGGGGAAGCGAATGAAAACCTTCCCTGTTCGCTTCCCTGAGCTTATTCGCTTTGTCTTCGAAAAAATCTCTACCTCCGGAGTCCATGGACAAACAGGCTTCCAACCTCGTGAGGCACCGGCCGACATGCGGCTCATAAAAGCCGATTTCCTCTCTCCGCACATACCGGACATGATGCCCCTCGTGAGCGATATGCCGGAAAACAATGAGCGGAACGCACCGGGTTTCCCAAAGTTCGTTCATGGTCACCGGAGCGCAGCTTCCTAATACGGGCAGATCGCAGCCGGCCATGAGCAAGGCCATTTTCTCCGGGGAGAGATCCGGAAAGACGAAGACGTTTTCCATGTCCGTGCGCACTTCCTTCATGGATCTCATTCGATCGAACAAATCCTTATCAGTACCGCAGACCAGGCAATACTGTGCCCCCTTCAAAATTTCTGAGCTTGATTTCAACAAGCCCCGAAGCACGGGGAGAGCCCTGGCCGTCGCTTTGGAGCCGCCCATGATGAGCACGGTTTTTTTCCGGGGATCGAATTCCTTCAGGACATCTCTCAGTTCATAAGCCACCAGAAATTCCTGCCTGGCCGCTTCCTTGGTGCTGAATTTCTTCATGATTCTCCGGAATTCTCTCTTCGTTTCATGCCCCGCAAGCAGGATTTTTTCTTCGTCGATCCGGAATTTCTTTAAAGCCTTTTCACGCGATCCCTTCTCCATGACCATCAGATAATCCGGCTTGAACACATTCAGCTTGGGGAAATCTCTCCGCAGGGGAGGGCCGAAGTCGGGAACGGCATTGATCACGAGGGTAGGCACCTTTAAAACTTTTTTGGCAACGGAATACATGGTACTCTGCGTAAAACGTGTGGCGATAACGATATCCGGCTTTTCTCTATGCAGAATGTGAAGAGCTCTGGCGTACATGTCTTTGTTTTTGTAGAAGTCCAGACAATCGAAAAAAGGCAGCTCGCTGATGCCGTTCATGATCTTCATCCAGAAATCGGCATGCTTGATGTAATATCCGTAAATTTTGTCGACAGCGCCGCCCTCTTCGACGACGTGGACCGGATCGAAAGCGCCGTCCTCCTTCAGTTTTTCACAGATGAGATCGCCGAGTATCTTGTGGCCGGCGCCGACCGCATGACTGGCGATCAGAGTTTTTATCTTATGACCGTTCATAGCTTGCATCCCGGCGGTGCCGCCCTTTTTTCTCTTGAAAAGGCATGAGGATTGTTCTGCAAT
>JAFGNQ010000257.1 GCA_016926925.1 Candidatus Aminicenantota bacterium | reverse complement strand
TGTTGTTCGGCTGCAAGTTCCAGGGGTGGGGAATGGTGGAGCTGAGGAGACTTGAACTCCCGACCTCTTGACTGCCAGTCAAGCGTTCTCCCAACTGAACTACAGCCCCACCTGGAGGAGTACATATTACAAGAAGATGAGGGAACAGTCAACCCGTCCGGCAAATGAATAAAAGGGCCGACCGCAGTGTATATCTTAAGTCTCGGAGCGAGCAATTCCGGGGTGCGCGTGTGTTCCGGAAGGCATAACCGAAGAGCGTGTGCCCCTTTATGGGAAATACCCGACAAAACCTAAGAGTTTTGTTAACAATTCAACCAAATCATGCTAAAATGATTAAGGAATAAATCAATGGACAGACAAAGACCGAAAAAACCGATAAAATCGTATAAAAATCTCCTTTTTTGGATCGTTGCAGGCATTATCATCATCGTCCTCTGGAGTGTGCTCCAGCAGCCGGGTGCCGCCAGCCGAGACGTGAATTTCAGCGAATTCATGGATCAAGTGGAAAGCGATCAGGTGTCCGAAGTCACCATCACCGGAAGCCAGATCAAGGGAACTTACACGGACGGAACAGCTTTCAAAAGCGTCTCGCCAACTCAATTCGACGACCTGGTGAAGATACTCCGCGATCACAAGGTCAGCATTATCGTCAAAGACACGTCGCGAAGCCCGTGGTTTTCCTATCTGTTCACCTGGTTTCCGATCATCCTTCTCATCCTGTTCTGGGTATTCTTCATGCGGCAGATGCAGGCCGGCGGCAACAAGGCCATGTCCTTCGGAAAGAGCCGGGCCAAGCTCTTCTCGGGAGTTCAGAAAAAAATCACGTTCAAAGATGTGGCCGGAGTGAAGGAAGCCAAGGAAGAGCTCCAGGAAATCATCGAATTCCTCAGGGATCCGAAAAAGTTTCAGAAGCTGGGCGGCCGCATTCCCAAAGGTGTGATTCTGGTGGGAGCGCCCGGTACGGGAAAGACACTCCTGGCACGGGCAGTAGCCGGTGAAGCGGGGGTTCCATTCTTCTCCATAAGCGGTTCCGATTTTGTCGAGATGTTCGTCGGAGTCGGCGCATCGCGCGTGAGAGATCTCTTCGAACAGGGAAAGAAGCAGGCCCCCTGCCTGATATTCATCGACGAGATCGATGCGGTCGGCAGACAGAGAGGCGCCGGGCTCGGCGGCGGGCACGACGAACGGGAGCAGACTCTCAACCAGCTCCTCGTAGAGATGGACGGATTCGACTCCAACGAAGGAATCATCCTCATCGCCGCCACGAACAGACCCGATATCCTGGATACGGCACTTCTGCGGCCGGGAAGGTTTGACCGAAGGGTGGTCGTGAATATGCCGGATGTCAAGGGACGAGAGGAAATCCTCAAGGTGCACATCAAAAACATTCCCTTGGCTAAAGACGTCGATTTGAGCGTTCTCGGTCGTTCCACGCCGGGCTTCTCCGGTGCGGACCTGGCAAACCTGGTGAACGAAGCAGCGCTTCTCGGTGCCAGGAAAGGCCAGGAATCCGTCACCATGAAGGACATGGAGAGCGCCAAGGATAAAGTCTTGATGGGTGTGGAGCGAAAAAGCATGATCATCAGTGACGAGGAGAAAAGAAGCACGGCTTACCACGAGGCAGGCCATGCCCTCGTGACAGCCCTCATCCCCGAAGCGGATCCGATACACAAGGTCACCATCATCCCCAGAGGAATGGCTCTCGGCGTAACCCAGCAGCTTCCTCTGGATGACCGCTACACGTATTCCAAAGTCTATCTCGAGGCCCAGCTCTCCGTGTTCATGGCGGGAAGAGTCGCGGAGCAGATGTTCCTCGACAAAATGACCACTGGAGCCGCCAATGATTTCGAAAAAGCGACGGACATCGCACGAAAGATGGTCTGTCAATATGGAATGTCCGATCTCGGACCACTGACATTCGGTGAAACGGATGACCTGGTCTTTCTTGGTAGAGACCTGGCCATGCACAAGAATTTCAGCGAAAAAACAGCCGAGCGCATCGATGACGAAGTCAAAAAAATAATCACTAAAAACTTCGACCGGGCCAAAGATCTGATCGAAAAGAACAAGGAAAAATTGGCCGAGATCGCCGAGGCCCTCTTGGAAAAAGAAGTCCTCTCTTCGGATGAAATCGAAGAGATCATCACCGGGAAAAAAGCAAAGACAAAAGAATCCAAGGTCAAAGACCCCAAAACCAAAAAAGAAGAAAAGGTTTCGAAGAGCAAAACCAGAACTAAGGCGGAACCCGTTCAAGCATAAAAAGTGAGGAAAGAGTTCATACTCCGGGTAAACGGTCAAGATCATATTTTGGGCCGTCGAACCTGGATTATGGGCATCCTCAATGTCACTCCTGATTCCTTCTCGGACGGGGGCTTCTATCTGGCCAAAGAAAAGGCGGTCGATCATGGTTTACGTATGGTGGAGGAGGGAGCGGACATCATAGATGTAGGAGGCGAGAGCACCCGGCCGGGATCGGACCCTATACTCGCTGAAGAAGAATTGAAGCGCGTGCTTCCTGTAATTTCTGAGCTAAAAAAACAGTCCAAAGTTCTCGTTTCAGTCGACACCTTGAAGTCCGATGTGGCCAGAGCCGCTCTCGATGAAGGGGCGGACATCATCAATGACATCTCAGCCCTGCGTAATGACCCGGGGATGCTTCCTCTGATCGTTGAAAAGCAAATTGCCGTCATATTGATGCACATGAAAGGAACACCAAAAACCATGCAGGTCCGGCCGCACTATCTGGATGTCCTTTCGGAGGTCAGCTCATTCCTCGAGGAAAGGATGCGGACAGCGACCGACAGCGGATTGGATGAAGACAGGATTGTCCTGGATCCAGGTATCGGCTTCGGGAAGCGCCTCGAAGATAATTTGAATCTGATCCGGCATCTCCATCGCTTCGCAACTCTCGGGCGGCCGATTCTGGTCGGGATCTCGCGCAAATCATTTATAGGAAAAATCCTGGATGCACCGGCCGACAAGAGGATGGAAGGCACCATTGCTTCTGCAGTCATGAGCGTCGTTCGAGGAGCGCATATCCTGAGGGTCCACGATGTGGCGGCCGTCAAGAAAGCCGTTCTCGTGGCTGAGGCCATTATGTATGATTCCGTCGAGGGGAGCAGCTCTCCCAAGAAACCGGAGTTGAAAGCGGATCATGTTATATAATATCGTCAACGCACTGCAGCGATTCACACTGGGGGATTTTCTCGATATCCTCCTTATCACGTTTATCCTCTACTCGTTTTTCCGCTTGATCAAGGATACAAAAGCCTATCAAATGGCCATCGGCATAGCCATCGTCGGTTTGCTCTTTTTCGTAACTCAATGGGGCAAATTAGCCGCTTCTCACTGGCTTATCAGGAATTTTATCAATTACTCGATTATCGCCATCATCGTCCTTTTCCAGGGCGAAATTCGAAAGTTCCTGACATCCATAGGATCGCAATCCTTCAGAAGGTCAATCTCAACCAAAGCCTTGAAGGACAAGCTTGAAGACCTTTTTCTTGCAGTGGACTATATGTCTGCAAAAAAAATCGGCGCTCTCATCGCCATAGAAAAAGAAATCTCTCTAAAGAGTTATGCGGATAGAGGCACAAAGATCGATGCCGTTCTCTCTAAAGATCTTCTTGTCAGCCTGTTTTTCCCCCACTCTCCGCTCCACGATGGGGCTGTCGTCCTCAAAGGGAATCAAATCGTTTCCGCAGGCGCCCTCCTGCCTCTCCCCGCGTCCCACAACTTGGGAGAGGCGTTTCAAACCAGGACGCGCCATCTGGCCGCGCTCGGGCTATCTCAGGAAACAGACGCGGCCGTCATTGTAGTTTCCGAAGAAGCCGGGACCATATCGCTCGCAGTCGAGGGCAAACTGAAGAGAGGATTGGATAAAGAAAAACTCCAGCAAAAACTCTTGAATCACCTTAAATAACCATGATTAAACTAATGAGAAATCTTTTTTTAAGAAACTGGGGACTCAAATTGTTCTCCTTCATTTCAGCCTTGATACTTTGGTTGGCCCTCATCCCTGAGGAGAAGATGTACTCGGAAAAAACACTCGTTGTTCCGCTGGAGCTCATCAACATTCCTCCTAATATGGAATCCGCAGAACGGATTCAGCCCAGTATCAATGTTACTCTCACGGCTTCGAATCGTCTCATCCCCCAAATTACAGTGGCCAACGTCCACGCCGTGATCGACCTCCGGAACGCCAGCGTCGAACAGAAGGATTATCCTATCAACGAGAGTATGATCAGTATTCCGTCCGGCGCCGAGATTA
>JAFGNQ010000256.1 GCA_016926925.1 Candidatus Aminicenantota bacterium | reverse complement strand
GCCGGCAAAGTCGCCTTTTCGGAAGGAAAGGCTGACATGATCCAGGGCAATGATCTCAGACTGCCCCATAGGATAAATTTTGACCAATTCTTCTGTTTTGATAAGTACTGAATTTTCCATTTAATCCTCGTTGTTTGAACGATTTAATGATTGAAGACAACCATGATCTGAAATCCTTTCCCTGCAAAGAGGGTGTGTGCCGACTGCGTCTGGTAAATCCGGAATTGCTCTGGATTCCAGAAGCCGATTATAAAGATGCGCCATTTGTCATAGGTCCTCTGCCAGCTCACATAACGGTAGAAATTCTCGCTTTCCCAATCATAAAAGAGAATCCCTGAGAGAGAGTCTAACAGACTGACCGGATAATTCAAGGAAATACCTGAGAAGTCAGATCCTTCGCCCGATCTGAAGGCTTTGTCGGAATTTTCGAGAATCAAGTGTTCGACCAGTCCGTTAAGTCCGTTCCCCACACCGAACGTGTAATCCAAACCGACGGTCAACATGTGACGGTAAGAAAAAGGAAAAGCCTCGGTATTCTGGTGGATCAGAACCCCTTCAAACCAGAATCCCACCCCGATATCCCACTTGCCGTCCAGAGCAAAACGGTTTTCCGGAATAATGGAATCGATCTCCGGAATGAAGACATAGGGGCTTTTGAACAAATCCGCAGTTCGATGATGATATGTGAAGGCCACCTCTCCATGGAAGAGGGGCAGTTGAACTCTTCCTCCATATTCGATGGAATCGTCCGCAGTGCCGATGATTTCCCAGCCCTTGGTTTGCTCATTTCCGTAGAGAACCCACCCCCAGACGTTGGCATTATTCAAGAAATAGTATCTTCCAAGGAGGCCGTACACCCCTTTTGTCACCCGGAGAGGATCTCTAGGATCAATCCGGTCAAACCACATGAGCGGCCTGAGGAGCACTCCCGGCCCGAAGTTGATTTTCTGAAGTCCGATACGCACCTCGAACTGTGAGGAGGCAAAGCGCAGCCACATACGATAGAGATCGACATCGGCATCCGTATCCGTCTGTCCTGAATGGAAGAATGCGGTTCCATCAGAGCTGATGGAAAAGGACGCATCCAGCGTGGCCGTATCGTTAATGCTTTTGGTGAAAGACAATTCCGGGATGTAGCGGACACCCAGTTGTATTTGGGTCGAATCCGAGAAATTGGCGGTCAGCCAACCGAACAGCATTCCCTTCAAACCGATATTTTCGGAAAAGAGAAAGCATCGGCCCACGATAAAGAACAACAAAAGGAATACAAATCGACATCTTTGTCTACTCATTACCGGCATCCTTATCCCGTTCGCAAAGCAACCCTGCAAAAAAGATCGAAACCTGTTCCGCAAATCCGGCCTCCCGGAAATCATGAAATAGAACAAACATATCATCAGAAGACATGTGCGACCTTCTTACTCCGGCCAACTTTCAAGGGACGCAGCGCCGTAAAAGATGGAGTTGAACAGATACCTGAATGTTCCATGAGACTGGCCTCTGTAAAATACTGGAAATCCAATCAGAATAACTCTTCCTTTTTCATAAGGGACATCCACTGCGGCGCTTTTATTAGCGAGATACTCCTCGCCGTTGATCCAACCGCTCAAAAAAGGATTTGCCGGATAACGAGCCACACTCGTCCCTTCATTCACGAAAAAGACCGGACTCCTCCGAAAGAAGATTGCGGCATCTCTCCGGTAACCGTAAGCAATAGGGTGATCGGTATTGTTCAGGACTTTAAGGATCGAGCCCGGAATAAAAAATTCTTTCCTGTTTTTCCTTGCTACACTGTTCTCTACGCCAAGATGGAGTTGTTTGATGCAAAAGTTGGCAGCCGAGTTCACGGCGATCAGAGTGCCCCCGTTCCGCACAAAATCCCGGATGTTTTTTATTCCCACCTCACCGATTCCGCCCGCATATTCAGGCGGCATGGTTTTCTCTGACAGCCCTTTAACAATGACAGTCTCATGCATGTCCGGCAGGATAATAACATCCCATGTATTGTTCAAATCCCCTGCCCGCACATCTTTATCCAACACGCTCCGGTAGGGAATTTCGAACTGTTCCAGAACCCAACGGGTCCATCCCTCGTCCATGGAAGCCGTCCAACCTTTATAGAGTCCGAGATTGGGAAGTTTGAGCCTGTACGCTTTTGACGCAGGCTTTGTATCCAGCCCTCTAAAATGGACATACAAATCCTCTGCAATCTCCTGAAGGTCCGTTGAGAGCCCTTCTCTCTGGAGGACAAGCATAGAGCCTGTAGAGAAAGTCGTCGCTGCCGAAGTGAAAGGCTCCGAATTCCAGTAAACGGAGTATCCCTTCTTGAGCAACCTGCTCAGAGCCACAATGTCCTCATTGGTTGTATACCCCCACAGATAACCATAGGCGCTATCCGCCGGTGTCACCGATCCTTCGGGCATTTTTATCGTGTGAAGCAAAGAAGTTTCGGCCCGGAACGGCTTCTCCACTTCAACGGTATCTACGCCCATCAGGAGAGGAAGGGTATGGGCTACGACATCATAGGGCAATTTGAGCGGCCCACCGGGAGACTCTCTGATCTCCGGATATTCCTGTTGTTCCAGCAAAGCCTTGGCAAAACCTCCGTATGGTTGAGCTGTGAAAATGATGTATGTGCCCGCCGGATAGGAACGTCCGTCCGCAGAAAAATCAGCCTGGGCCTTGTGAATTTCCACACAGCCGAGATGGAGGACCTCCAACATCTTCAGCGCAGTCGAGAGGTTCTGCTGTCCGGAAGGGACGAGATAGGCGAAGGGGGTCTTATTCTGGTCAACGGCTTTTTTATGGACTCTGTAAAAATTCCGCAGCCAGCTAGACCTGAGCCCAGCGGCATTCGTCAAAGCAGATAGAGCCGCCGAGTAATCGTACTCCACGATATCACGGAGCGTCCATTCCCCTCCTTCCCAGGGCAAGGGCATTTTAACTGTGGCCTGTTTCATCTCTTTACTCAACTGATCCGGTTCTACAGTGATCGGTGTAGCCACTTTGACGCTGGCAGCCTCTGTCAAAATACGTATGCCTCCATGATAGTGATGGTAGGCGCGGGCCGGTGTCCAGGCATCGAAGCCCATGCTGTGGGCAACTCCTGCCTTGCCTTCGGATGTCAGTTCGGCGGCGATATAGGTCCCCATCGCCGCCACTTGCTGGCGGAGGATGGGATCCACATTGGGTTCATAAGGATCTACATAAGGAGGAACGAACAGCCTGGGTCCCCGGCTTCCCATCTGATGCATGTCGACAATAACCTGAGGATGCCAGGCATTGTGCACATCGAGAGTGAGCCGGGATTCTATTTGAGTGAACATGTACCAATCTCTGTTGTTGTCGTGACCGACATATTTGTGGTAAAGCCAGGGCATTTGACAGCCTTCATATTCGGTTCCCAGGTATTTATCATACCATTCGGCCACCATCTGGATGCCGTCCGGATTGTGCATCGGAACCAGAAGCAGGATCACGTTTTCAAGAATGTCTTTTGTCCGTAGATCATTTTTCGTAGCCAGGTCATATGCCAGCTCCATCGACATCTGGCAGGCACCGATCTCCGAGGCATGGATGGAACAATTGATCATCACCACGGCTTTGCCTTTCTCGATTATTTCATCGGCTTCATCATCCGTAATTCTCCTCGGGTCCGCCAGCAGCTGTTGGTATTCTCTGTACTTCTCCAAGTTCTTATGATTATTCTCGGATGTAATGACGGCTACAATGAATGGATTGCCCATAGTCGTCTTTCCAACCTCTTGAACGAGAATGCGGTTGCTTTCTTCATCCAGCTTCAAGAAGTAGTCGATGATCTGGTGCATGTCTGCGATTTTTCTATCGCTCCCGACCTTGAAGCCTAAAACATCCTCAGGTTTGGGTATCCGGCCGTATACGGCACTTGTCAGCAGGATCAAAAGAATCGTGAATAAGACTCGTTTCGCCGGTTTCATTCCATCCTCCTATCTCGACGCGAAGTTCGAGAAGAAACATTATATCCATTTCTCTCCAATTATTCTAATTCTCCACGAGAAAATGAGAAGGAGGTATCCACATTGGACTTGAATAAATCGACCAAATAAGAGATATGTTTTTATGAGTCATACTGACATGAAGAAACGCACTATCCCGGATTTTTATGAGACGCAGCGCCAACAGTGGAAAAAAAGTCTGTTCTTACTGCTGGTTCTCTTTCTTTTCTACATCTTCGCCGTCGGTATGGTTGCTTTTGTTTTTGTCCTGAGTTTCGGCCTCCTTTTCAAGTCACTACTTGTTCCTTCCGGGAGCCAATTGTTGAAGATTATTCTTTTAATCGGCGTCATCGCATTGCTCATCGCTTTGTATCACTTCTACGATGCAAAAAAGTTCGGTGCAAAATTCATACGAAAACGCATGCAGGCCGCCTCTCCCGACCAGGAAGACCGATACCATAAGCAGTTTGCCAACACCGTCGAAGAAATCAGACTGGCCACTGGTCTACCCATGCTGACTCCTTATATCATTCCTTCATTTGCCATCAACTCCATGGCTCTCATCGAAGCCGACAACACACCGAGTATACTCGTAACCGAAGGTTTGCTCGCCGAGTTCACGAGGGATGAGCTGGGGGCCGTCGTCGCCCATGAAACAGCCCATGTTCTGAGAGGAGACACGTTTTACATCACTCTTGTCTGTTCTCTTGCTAACTTCTTCGAGCGTCTGAGACAAGCGACTGAACCCGACACACAAGCAACGGGACATGGAGCCAAGGGACAGGAGCCCAGCGGCGGAGCTCCTCTGGTCTACGTTGCCCTGACGATATCTTACGTTGTCATGCATCTTCTCAGCACTCTGATCAGCCGAGAGCGCGAAATTTTGGCCGATGCCGCCGCCGTCGAATTCAGCCGTAATCCTAGAGCTCTGGCAAGAGCCATTTACAAAGCCCATCTGAAAAATTCTTTTGTAGGGGATTTCAACTTGACGTACAGCCCTCTGTTTATCGTTCCCCCCCGATCCGTGGGGATGCAGGAAGGATTCTTCGGGCGCATCTTCAACTCCCATCCTCCTCTCATGCAACGGATCAAACTGCTGGCCCGGATGGTCCCGACAAGCCCTGCCAAAATCATAGATGAAGTTTGGGAGATCCAGAGAAACCGTGATAAAGCGAGAGAAGTCCTCCTCTCGAGAGATGAAGGTGCCGCAAAAGTATTCTCCAGTGACAAAGCCGAATCATCTCCTCAAGGAGGAAACATTTGGGCTGTCCGGAATTCCAAGGGAAAGTGGCAGGGACCGTTCACTCTCGAGGAACTCCTCTTTCTTCCTTTTTTCACCCCGCTTCTCCAGACAAAAAACCTCCAGGAGGGCATCGTCGCTCAGGCTGTGGAATTTCCTCAAATACGAAACGCACGAAGGAATTTGCTCAAAAAAAAGCCCATCGACTCTTCGAAACATAATCTTTGTCCCAGGTGCCGCACTCTACTCAGAGAACACTATTATGAAGGGGTATCCGTTAGAGTTTGCCGGAACTGCGACGGCAAACTCATCGACACCGCGCTGGTGGAGCGAATCATAGCCAGAAAAGAAGTCGCATTCTCAGAACGTCTCATTCAGAAAGCACGTGCGTTCAGACAAGAATTCATGCTGAACCCTACCCGATTTCGCAAGCTCGATCAGGAAAAATCACCCAAGATAAGCTGCCCGGAGTGCGGAAATCAAATGCTCCTCAGGCCTTACAGTTATCATTACATCATCCCAGTGGATAAATGTCTGATCTGTCACAAAACCTGGTTCGACTCCGACGAGCTGGAGATCCTCCAAATCCTGATCGAATTCCGTCAATCCAGCCCATAACCCACCTCCGAGAATCCATTCCAAACTTCAGGATTCCAGGTAAGCACGGGAGAGTATATCCAGATAATCTTGAGCGGAAGCTTCTCTCGGATTGGAAGGATTGGAGTTGTTTGCGAACGACTTTTGCGCAATTTCCGGGAAAGCTTCTTCCTCGATTCCGATCTCCTTGAAAGAAGGGATGCCCAAAGCCCGGCTCAAATCTTTGATTTTTTGGATGAGTTTCCGGGAGGCGGTTGCATCCGACTCCTCTTGCAAGCCGGAAATTCGTGCAATATGGGCGTACCTTTCGACCGAGGAAGAAAGGTTGAACTCCATAACGTAAGGGAGAAAAATGGAGTTGGCTACCCCATGGGGCGTATCGTATAGAGAGCCCACCGCTTCGGCCAGACAATGAACGGCACCCACATCGCTGTTTCCGAAAGCCAACCCGGCAATGAGGCTTCCCTTCATCAGCCCTTCTCTAGCCTCTTCGTTTTCTCTTATGTCTTTATAGGCAGCTTCAAGTGAGCGGAATATATGTTTCAGTGCCTCTCTGGAAAAAATATCGGTCAGGAATGTCGCCTCTTTTACCGTGTACGCCTCAACCGCATGCGTCAGCGCATCCAGCCCGGTGGATGCGATTAGAGGTTGAGGGAGCGTTTTGAGCAAATCCGGGTCGACGAGGGCGACAAGCGGAAACATAAGTCTTCCTTTTATGCTCATTTTGAACTTGCGTTCCGTATGGGTTATCACCGCAACCCAAGTCACCTCACTTCCTGTGCCGCATGTTGTAGGAATGGCCAATACGGGTAGGGGGTGGTTCCGATATTTTTCTTTTCCCTCATAGTCTTCGATACTGCCGGGATTTGCAGCTAGGAGGGCGACAGCCTTAGCCGCATCCAGAACGCTCCCTCCCCCCACACCGATGATCAAATCCGCATCCTGTTCGCGCGCCAGCTTTCCGGCCCTGTTCACGGTGAGATGCTTGGGATTCTGCTCGATTTCCCGGAACACCTGGGGCTGATCCAACTGCGACAAAACCCTATCCAATATCCCTGCCTTTTCAATTCCTTCATCCGTGATGAGAAACGGCCTGGATAAACGCAATTCTTCGATTATCTCATTCAAGCTCTGAATCGAGCCGGAGCTGAAAACGATTCGGGTGGGATTCTGGTACTGCATGATCCGAACCTCCTATTCTCTGAAATTCAACTCATCCTGATTGGCCATGTCTGAAACGGCCAAGAAAAGAAGCTGAGCCATATCTTCGAGGATCTCCGGTGTGATGGTGGAGACCTTGTCTTTGGTGACGTGATAAAACGTTGGGGCTCCCTCGACACTGAAGGATATGGTAGGCACTCCTTTCCACAGAAACCGGGCGGCATCGAGGCGCGGCCGGGCGATATTGGCAAAAAAGGCGGGAATGACATCTCTGTGAATGTACTTTTTGTTGGCTCTCTCGATATATTCCCAGAACAAGGGAAAGTTCTCAGCCGCCAAAGCATGGATCTTGTCTCCGCACCCCACTCCGTCCATGTTGATCAGGGCAACTGTCTTCTCCAGAGGAAATACGGGGTGCTCCAGATAGTATTCAGACCCGGCAACGGCCTGCTCCTCTGCTCCGAAACAATTGAACATGATCGAACGTCGCGGCTTGACCGGACTCTTGGTCAAGGCTTCGGCCACACCCAGTATGACGGCAACTGCTGATGCGTTGTCGTTGGCTCCGGGCATGATCTCATAACAGCGGCCGAGATGGTCGAGGTGCCCTCCGATAATGATCACCTCGTCTTTCAGTTGAGGATCCGAACCCTCGAGCAGGCCGATCACGTTGGTTGCGACGCCTTCAGGGTGGTGTTTCGTGGTATTTTTTATGGAGAAGATCTTTCCGGTAACAAAAGACTTAGGTTTCAATGTCGTTTGGATGGACGCCATGACCTCATCGTGGTCCATCCCGGTTCCGGCGAAAACATCGGCCACAACGGCAGCCCCCACATGGGAATAGATGAAATCCGGATCGTAGGCGTTGTTGGGGTTGGAGATGGGGCCGTAGTTGTAGAGCATCCCCCGGGCTCCGTGTGCGACGGCGTTTTCGAGTTTATATTGATGAAAAGAATAGGGCCTCCATTTCCGGAAAAGCTCGGGGTTCTTGTCGGGAGAGACAGGCACTTCCCTTTCCAGCAGTACGATCTTGCCTTTGACATCTAGATCTTTATATTCGTCATACCCAAGTTCGGGGGCTGTGATCCCGTATCCGACGTATATCACCTCAGCGGTGACTTCGCCGGAGCCCGAAGTCGATCCAGGGATGAATTCATCCTCGTACTTATAATATTTTTTTATGCTGGAATTTTTCACCGGCATGAGGAGTGCGACCGCACAGTCCTCGAAGACGAGTGTGTAGGGATTGGGGAACGCTTGGAGATAAGTTCGTTCATCTCCTCCAGGCTTGATCCCCCATTTTCGAAAATGCGAAATGACCCAATCAGCACTGTCGTTGTAACCCCGTGTCCCAGTCAAGCGCCCTTCATATTTATCCGAAGCCAGCTCCTGAACGTAGGCAAAAAGTCTGTGGCTCGAAATGGTATGCATGACATTGAGGATTTCTCGGTCATAGGATTCTTCTGCCTGGCTCGCCACCAATGTCAATGCTGAAAAACACAAAATCATAGCAAGGGAAAATGCTCTTATAAAGTTCCTTTTTGTGTTCATAAAGACCTCCTCTTCATACCTGGTCTCTCTATGTTAAAATATGAAGTAGAAATGTAAAGAGAAATTTCAAGGAGATTTTGTCAGGGAAACCGTTTTCGACGGAAAATAAGGGACGGTTCCCGTGGCCGACTAGCGCCGAAAGGCAATTCCACGCCCGATCACCGACCCATTCCGAACACCTGTATCCGGCAAGAAACGAATGTTCTCTCTACCTGAATTCCGTGAATGCTTTTCTCCAACCGGACAATTCGATAAAGCCCCTTTATTTGATTTGAAATTGGAAATCTGATATCTTGGCGATGCCTTTTTCAAGGATTCCATTTCAGGAGGTTCGGATGTTCACAAAAATATTGATAGGCGTGTTAACCCTTTCGATTTTGCTCGTCTTTTCCACGAGTCAAGCTTCCGGCGAAGGCAATCCCAACGTCGTCATCAAAACCACTAAAGGAGACATGGTCCTCGAACTGTTCATGGATAAAGCCCCGATTACGGTCAAGAATTTTCTTTCCTACGTGGATGATAAATTCTATGACGGTACTATTTTTCACCGTGTGATCAAAGACTTTATGATTCAAGGCGGCGGGCATTTGCAGGACATGAGCAAAAAACCGACAAAAGGCCCTATTCAAAACGAAGCCGCTAACGGCTTGAGTAACGTAAGGGGCTCTATCGCCATGGCACGCATGCCCGATCCTCACAGTGCAACAGCCCAGTTCTTTATCAATCATGCGAACAACACCGGCTTGGACCATAGGGATAAGACAGAACAGGGATACGGTTACTGTGTCTTCGGCAAGGTGGTCGAAGGTATGGACATCGTCGATGCCATAGCCAATTGCAAAACCATGACTAAAGGCGGTCATCGAGACGTGCCTCGAGAAACCATCACCATCATTTCCATACGCACTATCGAATAGGAGATACATGTGTTCCTTCTTTAAAAGGATTCTTTCATCCTGGCTCTAATGTCTGACTGGATATTCGCTTTTTTCCACCTCATTCTGATCCTCGGAGTCGCAATCTATGCTTTTGTCGCGTTGTTCACAGGCAACTATTTGAGATTCGGAATTATTGCCGTTTGTCTTGTCGGCTATTATTTCCTCGTCCTTCACAAGCCGGTAAAAAAAGAAATCGAACGTAAAAAAACCAAGAAAAATTAAGCACCGCTAAAATGGATTTTATGGAAAAAGGCATTCGCTTTGCGGCCTCGATTGTCTGGGGACCACAAACGACCCTTCTCCTTTTAGGAGTCGGACTTTTTCTAACCATCCGGCTTCGGTTCGTTCAAATCAAGCGTCTAGGTCTCGCCTTTCGTTTAGGATTCGGAAGAAAAGACTATGGAGAGAGAGGCGGCGATCGTCCCGGTGACATCAGCCCTTTTCAAGCATTGACGACATCTCTGGCAGGCGTCATTGGAAACGGCAATATCGCCGGTGTGTGCACAGCCATAGCTATGGGAGGACCGGGTGCTGTTTTCTGGATGTGGCTGTCTGCGGCATTGGGAATGGCGACCAAGCTCGTAGAGGCGGTTCTGGGACAAAAATTTAAAAAAATCATGCCCGACGGATCGACTGCCGGAGGGCCCATGTATTACATCAAAGAAGGATTGGGTCTGCCCTGGTTGGCAGGCGCATATGCGTTTTTTATGGGCTGCAAACCGCTCTTTTCCACGAGCACCATCCAGTCCAACTCCATCGCTCTTGCACTGAAAACACAATTCGGTATCAATCCATGGCTCTCGGGAGTCTGCTTGGCCATCTTGACTTGGCTGGTAGTGATCAAGGGAATCAAGGGTATCGGCCGCGTGACAGAATTTTTAAGTCCATTTATGGTCGTACTCTACCTGTTCGGCACCTTGTTCACCATCATCACTTTTGCAGATAAGATTCCCGAAGCACTTTCTCTTATTCTCGTGGGGGCGTTCAAGCCGTCAGCCATAGCGGGAGGAGTGGCGGGAGTGACCATCGCCCGGGCTATTCGCTACGGATTAGCTCGAGGCTCTTATTCCAACGAAGCGGGAGCTGGAACGGCTGCCGTTTATCATGCGTCAGCACAAACGAGCGAGCCGGCACGGCAAGGCCTGATCGCTGCTCTCGATGTTTTCATCGATACGATCATTATCTGCTCTTTGACGGCCCTTGCCGTAGTGGTCTCCGGGGCATGGACGGAAGGCACGAGCACACAAATGACAAGCAATGCTTTTAACCTGGCGCTTCCACAATTAGGCGGAATAATCGTAGCTGCCAGTTCATTTCTTTTCGGCTATTCCAGCCTCATCGCCGTCATCTACTATGGAGAAGTTGCGTTCAGTTATCTCTGGGGTATCCGTATAAAAATACCCTATCGATGGACGTACTGCATCGGCATTCTCATTGGAGCAGGACTCAAAGTGGAACTGGCCTGGTCGATCGGGGATTTCTTCAACGGTATGATGACCCTTTCCAACCTCATCGGATTGATTGGGTTGGCAGGGATCGCCATTGTTGCAATCAAGAGCTACTTGAAAACCCTCAACAAAAAAAACTTCCGAAATCGCTGCTCTTAACCTGGATTATTCACGAGTCGAGATTGCCGCAAAAGCAAGGCAGCAGCCCAAGAGGCTGTAGTGTACTACGCCGAATGGGCTGCAACGAAGGCTTTGTGACAAGATCGGCTCGCCTG
>JAFGNQ010000255.1 GCA_016926925.1 Candidatus Aminicenantota bacterium | reverse complement strand
TCGAAAACGGGGCGCAGAAGAGAGATCACATCCGTACCGGCGGGAAAAGCATCTTTGACCCGGCGTGTAGGTACGGGAATATGCAGCGTGACGGTTGACCAGCCGTTGTCGACGGCGGTGTCAATGAGTTCAGGAATTCCGGATAGGGTTTCCGGCATCACCCTGACGGAGACAGTGGTGTGAAAACCATATTCTTGGATAAGTCTCAGAATATCCGTGACTTTGAAAAATGCACCGGACGGTGCATTATGGAATTTTTCATAGAAACGCGAATCAACCGTATCCAGACTGATTTGAAAAGATTCGGTCAGGGTATGACGTCTCAATCGGGATAATATGTCCTCCGTTAAAAGGCTTCCGTTGGAAGCGATCCGTGTGCGTATGCCGACCTCCGCCATTTTTTCCAGGATGTCGATCATATCCCTTCGAATGAACGGTTCGCCTCCGGAAATGATGACGTCATGAACACCGGCTTCATGAATCTTTTGTACGGTCAGGAAAGCTTCTTCTGTCGTCAGCTCACCGGGTTGCGCCTGTCCCGCATCCGTGAAACATACGGGACAAAGATAGTTGCAGTTATAAGTTACATTCCAAAACAGCGTTTTCAAACGGGACGGCTTCATCCATTCCCTCTCTGACGTATGGCCGGGCTTGAGTTTGAGTTTGATATCCAGCATCGATTTTTATAGACTTTTCAATTCCTCGAAAGGGTCTGAATCTTCACAAGGAACGCCGCACTGGCAGAGGGCGCATCCCAGTGAGTAACCATCTTTTCTCACTCCGTTTTTCACGATTGGAGAGGGAATCATATTCATTTCTTTGGCATACTGATCCATATGACGTTTCCGGACAGCTTTGCGCATTGCATAACACTTCTCTTTATCGAGCCCATGGGAAGAGATGGCACTGACCGGGCATCTTATCATGCAGGCACGGCATTCCTTGCATGCCTCATCCAGACATGGCGCCCGGAAGTTGCGGTTCCGCGATGGAGGGAGTTCAGCATCGAGATTGGTGATTATGCTGCCCAGGCGTATGTTTGCCCCTAAAGGCGTGATCAGGCTCCCGTTCAAACCGAAATACCCCAATCCGGCTGCAAAGGCGACATGACGTTGGGACCATGTGGAGCTGAACGTGAAATCGGGAGACCGGAAAGCATCATATTCCTCGACTGCAATGGGAGAGACGGCCTCCACGGCATGGTCCCGCAAAATCTGCATGAATCGCAGGCTCGTTCTATAGTTCAATGCGCCTCCATTATTCCGGGCGAGTGAATAAAGTTTGGACGGCCATTCCCTCTGTCTGTTGGATTGCCTGATCCTTTCGGAATAGGGGAGGACCCAGGATATGACAGCGATTCGACTCAGGTCTGCTTTTTTATCGGCGTAGTGTTTCAGGATCTCGCGAGGGAGCAGATGCCGCGGGCTCACAACGTCTCGGAAGGTCTGAAAAAGAGGATCGTCTCCATCAGCGATTCCGACAAGCGGAGTATCGTATAAACGAATGTTGCCGAAATCGGCCAATAGATTTTCCGGGGCTTGGGCGACAAGATCCATGAGGATTTTCTTGACCCGGGAATATGACGGTTTCGAAAGCTTCATGTGGTTTTAGCTCAATCTTCGAGAGTCGCGGAGTATTTGGAAATATCATAAAAGAATTGACGAGTCAAATGATTATCCGGTATTGCAGCCATTCTTCCGCGTTCATTGACCGCGACATTGGGATATGATATGAACTGTTTTGAGCATGATTATGGATGTCCGGCTATGCAGTAGCGGGGAGGGGAGCGACGGCAGCTCTTTGACACGACAATTCCGGGTATTTATTGAAGAGTGACGTGATATGAATCTGAAACGGTATTCTACTAGATCCTGGATCATCGAGAATCCGAGAATCTTTTACAGAGTCGTTCGCGGATTTTTTCGCGGCCTTTTGCTGAAAAAGAACACCCTGAGAACCGTACACCTTCTGCCGACATTTGACTGCCAGGCTAAATGCAAGATGTGTTCTGTGGCCAAATTCAAGCAAAGCCGTGAGAATCTTTTGACCCTTTCGGATTATGGATCCATTGCCGATCAGGCTGCCCGGATGGGTGCCATCGCCGTCACTTTTCTCGGCGGCGAACCTCTGCTCGTAAAGAACCTGGAAGAAATCATACGCATTTTCAAATCCCGCCATTTCTACTTGAGCATCGTCAGCAACGGCATTGCCGTAAACAGGGAGTATTTGAAAAAGCTTCGCTCAGCCGGGTTGGACGCCATCTTTTTCGGGCTGGAGAGTCTCGATGAAAAGGTAAATGACGAATTGAGGGGTTTCAATGGCCAGTATCAAAGGGTCATGGAGGCTGTGCGTCTATCTAAAGCGGAAGGGCTGTTTGTAGGATTCTGTACCGTACTCTTTCCGGGAGCAGAGGACCGTTACATAGAGATGGCGGAGTATTGTCGACAAAACGGCCTTGCCATTTCTTTGCCTTCCCTGGCCGGGGTCGGTGCAGCAGAAAATGAACGAGCTGCCTCCGCTGATGAATACGAACAGATTATAGACCTCATAAAAAAATATCCTCATTTGAGTGTGGATTGGGCCTTTTCCTATTATTTGAGGCACCGGTGCCCTTCGGGAAAAGAAAAGATAGCCATCACATGCTACGGAGACGTCATGGGCTGCAGCTTGAATCACATATCCTTCGGTAATATCAAGGTGGAGCCGTTGAAGAGGATATGGAAAAGGATGGGCCGATTTTCGCAATTCCGTAAAAACAGCGACCGCTGCCTGGCATCGTTCGATAGTTTTCATATCGACAATTTTTTAGCTCCGATCACAGAGTTTGAAGAAAGCCCCGTGTTCTACAAGGATCACCCGAACATAACCCCGGAAAAGGAGCCCGGTCTGTTTACGCGTTAGATACCGTATCCCGTTTTTCGTACATTTGTATGGAGAAACTCTGTATTGGAACTTTTAAATCATGAGGTCCGCTTAAGAAAATGAGCAAGTTTAAGCAATTTCTTGTTACGCGCATAATAAAAGTCGTTCAGAAATTCGGCCCGAAAGAGGTCGAAGTGTTGGGAAGAAGGTATGTCGTCAACGAAGAAGTGTTCAATCCCAAGTTTTACATCACCAGCGAATTCATGGCGAAACATATCAATGTACAACCTGAAGATTTTGTCTTGGATATGGGGACCGGTTCCGGAATCCAGGCGATTACTGCAGGCCAAACGGCATTGAAGGTCGTGGCCGTAGATATCAATCCCCAGGCAGTCCGATGTGCAGCAACCAATGTCGAGAGGCATGGATTGAAGAACACCATTTCCGTGTTGCGGGGAGACCTTTTTGCGCCTCTCCCACCTGAAACCAAGTTCAATGTCATTATCTTTACGCCGCCCTATTTGGAAGGCCACACGAAAAGAAATTTGGATTACGCCCTCTGCGATCCCGGGAAATCATTGGTGAAAAGATTTTTCGGAAAAGCCAAGTCCTATCTCAAACCCGATGGGTATGTTCAGATGGTATACTCTTCCCTTGCCGATCCGGGTCGAGTGCTGGATATTGCTTCCGAATTCAGCTGGGACTGGTCTGTCGTTTCCCGGAAAAAGGATTTTTTCGAGACGTTTCTTATCTGGAAATTCACTCCGGGAGGCAATAAGGTGACAACATGCGCATAGGTGTCCAAACCTGGGGAAGTGAAGGGGATATCCGCCCTCTCCTTGCGCTTGCTGCCGGCTTGAGGTCCGAGGGTCATGAGGTAACTTTAGCCGTCACCAGCACCGAGAACCGGGACTTCAGTTCCGTTTGCCGGGAATTGGACCTGAGGTATCTCAAAGTCCCCGAAGAGCTTGAATGCGACATTCCCGGTTTGGCCAAAAAAATTCGGAATTCTGCGAATAGAGTGAAAGCCCTCAAACTCCTTACTCAGGAAATTTACATTAAGTATCTCGATGACATGCACACGGCGGCCAAAGCTCTGTGTGCATCGAATGATCTCGTGATCGGCCATTTTACGGTTGTCCCGCTCAAAATGGCGGCGCTGGTATCGGGGACACCGTTCGTGAGCGTCGTCTTGTTTCGAGGATGTGTTCCGAGTCTATGGCAGCCTCCCGGAAGAATGCCGAATTTAGGACCCGTGGGTAACTTTTTGGAATGGAAGCTGGTCCAAAATCTGATCGATGTATTTTTTAAGAGAGACATAAGAAGGTTTTGGAGACGTGAAGGCTTGAAACCTCCCAAACATATCCTTCCTCATGCATGGGAGTCCGACCGTTTGAACCTGATTGCTTCCAGTCCGGTTTTCGCCCCGCCGCAGAAAGATTGGCGGACGCTCTATAGAGTCTGCGGCTATTTTAATATTCCGGAAAAAACTCAAGAGTGGAATATGAATCCTGAATTGAAGGCCTTCCTTGACCAAGGCGAGGCGCCTGTATACATGACATTCGGCCTGCTCCAACCGTATTATCCGGAAAAAAACATGGAATTGATGTTGGATGCCGCAAAGATTGCCGGTTGCAGGGCGATCATTCAAACGGATTTAGCTCCGTATCCCTCCAATACAACACAGGGAGATGTCTTCTTTATCGACAGGGCTCCTCATCACCGGATCTTTCCTCTCTGTTCTGCCGTCGTCTACCACGGCGGCGGCGGTACCGCTCATTCGGCAACCAGGTGCGGCCGTCCGTCGGTAGTGGCCGGCTTCAGCAATGAACATATGTCTTACGGACAAATACTCTACCGTTTAGGAGCCGGCAGCCGGCCTATTCGATTCAGGAAAGCGAACGCAGCCCGGCTTGCCCGGAGGATTCGGTATGTGTTGGATTCGCCACAGGTCCGGAAGCGGGCATTGGAACTGGGAACCCAGATGCAAGGTGAAGACGGCGTCCGCTGTGCTGTCGATCACATCGATAAACTCGACCTAACCTGAATTGTCCCTCTTCTCGGTCTTATTTTATTTCACGACGACCACGTTCAGGGTCATCTTCCCGTCTTCGGTGTCGATTTCCTCTTTTTCGGGATTGGCTGGATCGAAGACCGTTTTTCCGTCGACCAGGAAGGCGTAGTGGTTCTTTCCCGGAGGCAAGGCGAAGTCTGCTGCCCACCCATCATCTGTTTTGAGCAAGAAATTTGATATGGGGAGCCAGCCAATGCCGACCACGCAGACAAATTTTGCATCCTGATAGCCCTTGAGTTCAAACCGGGTATTGGCGCCGGCAGGTGTTTCCCCCTTTAGCTTATCCAAAAAAGCCCTGGCTGCAGAAGGAGACGACTGTCGATTCCCCTCATCTTGAGTATCGGCGTTGATTTGTGCTGCAAAGCTCGCCTTTGCCGTTTCGAAAGCTCCGTTCGTCAATTGAACGAGCCCCTGATAGAAATTCGTCATTTTATCTTTTCCATCATTCACTGCGAGCCACTCATCAAAAAAGACTTTGGCATCGACATATTTATTTTCGCTCAAAACGCAACTCGAAAACACGTGCCTCAGTATCTCCGATCTTCTGGGTTGCGGAATGCCCTCTTTAATCTTCCGAAAGAGTTCTAAGGCAGCTTTGCTCCCCTCCGCCAAATATGTCTCCCAAATCCGTACGATGGGAGCATCCGGGAATAGCGAGCGCCAGAGAAAGGATTTTTTCCCTTTTTTCAAAAGTTCTTTCAGATTGAAGTGATAGGGGTTTTTGAAATCTCCGGCAAAATAATTGGTGGCATCTCCCGTCGTGAGGTTGATCACATTGCTGTATATCGTTCCCACATACCGTGGCTGCTGTGTGGCATCCAGTATGTCTCTTATGGTTTCCAGGCTGACCTCTCTCTCTTTAAACATTCTCTCCGCGATGGGATAGCGCCAGCATAGGGGACCGCCGTCGGAGGGCCCTCTCGTGAAGATGTTGAAGTTGGTGGATACTTGGTAATGACTCTGTGAGATGCGGATGCCGCTTTCGTTGATTACAGCTAAATTCCCTTGTTTGTCAGCCAGATGTATCTGGGCGTTCGTGAGCTGCATTTCATATTCTTTCGTCAGGTCGATGACATCCTGAACCGTGGCGCATTTCCGCAGCATATGTTCGACCAAAGCCTGTTCACTCCCGGGAAATTTTTTCCTCTTCCCCCAATCTTTCCAGTCCGATTCGGGAATGGCCGGGAGGGCATTGAAATCAAAGAACAGTCCGGCTTCATTGAATCCTCCTTGAATGAAGCTGTCGGGCGATCTGTATGTGAATGATACTGCGCCCAAAAGTTCCCCTTCGCGCGGAAGGACATTCAAATAGGTATTGAAATCGAAATAGAAATCTTCGTTGTTTCCAGCCCAGACCTCGTTGTTTTTTGCCTTCCCCGAAATAATGGTGCAGGGTAGGGCAATGGACGCGGCTATTATGGCCAGGATGCCGGCAGCCACCCAGAATCGTTTCATGACGGACCTCCCTTCAAGATAGGATCAGATGCTCCCATATTGGAGTTGTCCATCATAAAAATCAAGTTCTCATTTTGATTGAACGGCTGGATATGCATAGATCGTTTTTTCGGCTCGGAAAATTGAGTTTAAGGCAGTATATGGCGTGAATAATAATATTAATTCATTGATATTAATGAAGATAGCATGGTCCGACCCCATTAAAAGGCTTCCTTTATGGTGATGTAGAAACCTGATGTGTCTTGTCCCCAGGCGATATCGATACGAAGATTGAGTTTGTCTTCGCGGTTCCACAGGTAGCGAATACCGAACCCCCCGGCATATTTGAAACTCCCGAAGTCGAATCCGCCCAGCCTGTCCGCAACATCACCGACGGCCATAAATCCTGCGACACCGATCCGCCACACAACGGGTATGATCCGGTACTCCACTTGAAAAACCAGCAGGTTTTTATCGCGGTAGCGCCCCTGATAAAACCCGCGCATTCTTTCTTCTCCGCCTAAGAGGCTCAGCCTCCGGAATGAGGGATTGCCGGTTCTGAACTCCGAATAAATCTGAAAAGCTAAAGTGTGGGAAGGCAGCAGGGAAACGTATTTCCGAGCGTCGTAAATCAAAGACAGGTATTCGAAATCGCTCCCGAAAATTCCGTCATAGAGCGTTGCGGTTATCTGATGAAAGCTCCCTTTCCCAGGGGAGAAAATGTTGTCCCGGCTGTCCCAGTTGATGATGAAACCCAGGCCTGAAGCAGTCCCGCTTTCACTCCCGGAAACCTTTTTATTTATCAATTCTCCTTCAGAGTCATACTCGGTGATCTTATAGGTTTCCAGTGCATATTGCAGCCCCAGGCTTAGTTCCGAGCGGAATTTTCGCAGAAAATCGAGCTTGATCTCCAGATTTCGATAGGAATAAGTTTCTTCGTCGTCGCTTGTGGCCATGCTTCCTATTCCGAAGTATTTGTCCACGTACTTATTGACTCTAAAGTTTCCGACCAGGTGATATTTATCGTCGTTCCAGTAGACATCGGGCTTGAGTTCGATATAGAACTGTTTTCTTTGGGTGGCTACGGCAGCTATAAATATATTCGACGGGCGTGTGTAAGCTCCTTGTGCTGCCGTTTTTAGGTAATACAAACCCCCGACGCCCAAGGCAATTTTTGTTTCGGGCTTGTAGTATAAAATGGGAAGAACGATGATATCCCTTTTCTTGCTTTGGCTTTCGGGACTATTGATTTCTTGATTGCCGGCAGCCATTGGAGAACACCAGAAGACCGCCATCAACAAAAAAAGCAAAAGAATAATCCATGACGCAACCTCCGTTTTCATGGTGCGTTTTGGTTTCATGGGATT
>JAFGNQ010000254.1 GCA_016926925.1 Candidatus Aminicenantota bacterium | reverse complement strand
GTGGTCCCGGCTTTATGGATGCAGCCCTGACCCTCGGGGCGGGCACCATGACCGCGGCCATGCTCTCCGGAGCCATGTTCGGCTACCGGACCATGTGGGTCCTCTGGGTGTCCATGGGCATCGGTATGTTCATGATGGCGGCCATGGCACGTTTCACCTGCAGAGGTAGAGTCCCCATCATCGCCGCTCAAAATAGATATCACGGCCGGATCGTCGGCTCCTTCCTGACTGCAATCATTGGAAACGCAGCAGTGGCCGTCATTTTTAATTACGGCCAAGTCAGCCTGGGCACCCACCTCATCGAGTCTTTGACGCCGATTATGGGATTCGAATTCCCACGCCAGATCAACTGGGTTCTCTTTTCGGCCATCACCAGCGCCATCGTTTTGAGCTACGGCCGTAAGGGAAAACGCGGAATCAAATTTGTCGAGAGTTTCATGAAAATCAGCATCGGCGTCATGCTCCTCTGTTTCGGTGCCTGCCTCGTCCTTGTCGGCGTCGACTGGAGCGCATTTTTTAAGGGAGTTTTCATCCCGTGGCTTCCGTCCGGTGTCGAAGGGCTTGACCTTTTTATCGCCTCCTCGGCAGCGGCCATCGGCGTCATGGATTGGGTGTTTTTCAACTACACCGGCCTGGCCCGCGGCTGGGGGAAAAAACACGAACCTCTGGCCCGGTTCGATATTTTAATGGGCCTCTTTCTTCCTTTCGTGATCGTCAATTATCTTGTTATGAGCGTTTTCGCCGGAACACTCCACAAGCTGGGAGCGCATCCGGAGAGTGCTCCGGAGTTGGCCCGGGCGCTCATTCCCCTTCTGGGGCATACCTGGTCTCAGGTGCTTTTTTATGTAGGCTTCCTGGCCATTCCTATAACCACGACCGTAGGTATGAGCCTGGCTTGTGCCATCGCCGTCCACGAAGCTTTCGGATGGAAGCCGGATGTCAATTCCTGGCGCTGGCGGATCTGTGCTCTGCTCCCGCAGATCGGATTTCTGGCAGTCTTCTATCCCCGTCCTATCTGGTTGGTGATCGCCATAGGCGCTTTCCTTTCGCTGACCAACAATGTCGTCGGCTGGTCGATTTATCTTCTGTTTAACGACAAACGGGTACTCGGTGAAAACAGGAACAGGTCTTATTTCTGGAATTTGGGAATTCTGCTTCAAATCACGCTGATCAATGCCATTGCCATCATATATGTCTTCAATCGGTTGGGATGGTGGATAAAATGATCGATATCGATCGTCGATTGGGTTTTTGGACTCTGCGAGTCTGGGGACTCGTCCTGAATTTCATCGGCAATGCCCTGGCAATCTACGGCGCCATCGGTTTCATACGGGATGGATCGCGCCTGCCGGTGCTGCTGGGCGGGGCTGCATTGACAGTCTTCTGTCTTCTTCTGCTTGCTAGGCCGGGCAAGTAAACGCGGTTACTTGCCCAGATTTTCTCTGATCTTTTCGTAGATGACTCTCGATTTTGTTTCGTCGCCGAATGTGCCAATCCGGATCGAGACCTTTGTCGTTTCATCCGTCACTGCGGCCAATTTGATTTGTATCTTCTTGTCTTTAATATCTCTGGCCGTGATTTCGCCTGATAGCGCATCTTTTTTTTGGGATATGAGGTTGAGATCCAGGTCGTGAACGGCTTTGAGGGCCGCATCGTGAACGTTTTCGAGCCCGGCCGCTTCCGTGACCACGAGGTCGCCGCGAACATAAGCGACTGTTCCCGCACCGGCACCGACCGCGGCCGCAAAACATCCGGATAGAAATGCTGTCGCCAGGCCGGCTGTAATGATTCCCAATATGCTTGTCGTCTTCACTCGAGTTCTCCTCAGGTGCTGTCCCTATTTTCTGACAAAACCTTATTTTTTAAATAATTATACTGAAAACCGCTCGTCTTATCAATCTGTCGAAGGATGTTGAATCGGCTGCGACGACAGCGCCGCTCTCATAACGGTTGAGCCGGGGGTTTGAATTCTTTTTTTGAGATGACCTCTCCGAAAATGAAAGGACTTCCGAAAAATATACTTGCGGTTGACCTGTGTTTTATCTTATTTTTTGAGATAAGATTGTTTGTGTTTTTTTATCCGGAGGCGTTTTCATGAATATCGAGGGAAGAACCGTGTCTCAAGAGGAAGCCCTTCGACAGCTGCGTCTGGCACTGCGGAGAGCGGCTTTGATCTATCATCACTTTGCCGAAACGTTGATCGATGAATTGGGCGAAGAACGAGGAATGGCGCTTATCAGAAAAGCCATTGATGCCTACGGAGACAGGATCGGCAAAGAGGCGAAAAAGAAGGCTCAGAAGAAAGGTCTTCACCTGACACCGGAAAATTTTGAAAGCGATCTTCCTTTGCTGGCTTGGGATGCGGAAGAAGTTCTTGTAGACGGTGAGGCGAGGGTCCGTGTGCATCACTGCCCCTTAGCTGCGGAATGGGTGGATTGGGGCGATCCCAAAAAAGCGCGGATTTATTGCTATGTGGACCAGGCGAAAATGCACGGATTCAACCCTGATTACGAATACATCCACCTAAAGAATGTCCTTGATGGCGATCCTTATTGTGAGCTGGCTGTCAGGCCTGTGAAAAAAGAGGCGGGGCAAAAAGACAGGCCGGACGAAGAGGAAGCGTCAGAGGTTGGTGCTGCCGAATCCGTCCGGTGGATTTATGGCCGCTATACCCGGAAAGAGTTGATGGAGATGGAGCCGGAATGTCTCCGGGCTCTTTTCCGGGAACGTATACATCATACCGTAGAGGTAGAGCTCTATCCTGTTCTTCTAGGGAACAAAAAAGCGAAACCGGGGATCGGAAGAGAGCCGCAGC
>JAFGNQ010000253.1 GCA_016926925.1 Candidatus Aminicenantota bacterium | reverse complement strand
CCGCACAAGGCGGAAATCGCATCTCCCGACGGCAGGACCTGGCTGATTAGAGGCTATCCGGTAGTTGATCCAAACGGAAAAATGATAGGGGCCGTGGAGGTCACCCTCGAAATCACGCAGCGAAAGCAGGCTGAACAAGCCCTCAAGGAAAGCGAGGAAAGGTACAAAACGCTCGTCCAAACATCTCCGGATGCGGTCATGGTGACCGATATAGCGGGAAAAATCACCTATGTATCGAAGCAGGCACTGCAACTTTACGGTTTCGATCATGATCAGGAATTATTGGGGAGAAGGTTTTTTGACCTCATAGCACCGGAGTCAAGAGCCAAGGCGGTCATCTACCTTCACAAGACATTGAAGGAAGGCATAACAAGGAATTTGGAATACTCACTTTTGAGAAAAAACGGGCAGCGATTCATAGGGGAAATCAACACCTCTGTCGCTAAAGACACCGCTGGGAATCCCAGCAGGTTTATCGCCACAACCCGTGACATTACCGACCGCAAAGAAGTTCAGAATCAACTCGAAGAATCCATAAAAGAGAAAGAATTCCTGCTTCAGGAAATTCATCACCGAGTAAAAAACAATCTTCAAGTCATCTCCAGCATTCTTGACTTGAGCAGCTTGAGAATCGAGGACTCTAAAGCCATCGGTTTGATAGAGGATGCGCGTTCCAAAATCCAAACTATGGCTTTCATTCATTCGCAGCTCTACAGGAGCGAGCGGTTCGACCGGATTGAAATGGGCGAACACATCCGCGAGCTCATTAATTATCTCTCCACTGTTTACGGGGAGGGAAAGAAGATCAACTCACATGTGGATATCGCTGGAGTGCACCTCTCTCTGACACAAGCCATTCCGTGCGCACTGGTGTTGAACGAGCTCATCTCCAACGCATTCAAACACGCTTTCAAGCGAGGTGCGAAAGGCACGATAGAGGTTTCCATGGCAAGGTCGGGTCCAGGCATGATTGCGATGAGTGTGAAAGATGACGGCGTAGGAATCCGTCAGGACCTGGATATCTCTAAAACCAACAGTTTGGGACTTAAGCTTGTCAGAAACCTCGTTGAAAAACAGCTTAAAGGAAAACTTAAACAAAAAAGAGCGAAATATACGGAATTCGTTGTGGAATTTCCAATCCAGGAGGAAGTGAGAAATGTCACGAATCATGGTCGTTGATGATGAAGCCACAATCACAACACAGCTCGAAGAGCGGTTGACACAAATGGGATATGAAATCGTCGGAAGCGCATCATCCGGAGAAGAAGCCGTCCGGATGGCCGGTGAAAAATTGCCGGACTTGATCCTGATGGATATCGTCATGCCGGGAAAATGGGATGGAATCGATGCGGCTGACCGGATAAAAAAAGAGTGGAGCATTCCCGTCGTTTTCCTGACAGCTTACGGAGACGATCGATACATCAAGAGGGCAAAAGATGTTGAACCCTTCGGATACATCATCAAACCATATCAGGAGAGCGGGCTGAAGGCCGCCATCGAGATCGCACTGTACAACGCCTCCATTTCCAGGAAACTCAAAGAGTCGGAAAAAGACTGGCGCCTCCTGGCGGAAAACATCGATGAGGGAATTATTTTGGCTGACAGCGCTGGCAACATATTCTTCTGGAACTCAGGAGCCGAAAATTTGTTCGGATACACGGCTGAAGACGCCGCAGGAAAACCGCTGACATTCATCTTGTCGGAAGGAACCGACAAAAAACTTTTAGATGGAATTCAAGATTTGATTTCTTCGGGCAGATCCCCGATAAGCGGGCAATGGATGGAGATCATTGCGATCAAGAAGGATTGGAGCCGAATTCCGGTGGAACTTTCCTTGACTCCTTGGAAACTCAAAGGGAACACGTGCTTCATCGGCATCTTGCACGACATCACCTACAGAAAAAAGCTGGAAAGCCGGATGAAGACCAGCCTCAAAGAAAAAGAGATCGTGCTTAAGGACATCCAAAAAAAGGTGAAAAACAACCTGCAACTGATCTACGGCCTTCTGGGCCTGCAAACAGAATACATCAAAGACCGCCAGGCTTTGCCGCTCATGAAGGAAAGCAGGGATCGTGTTCGATCCATAGCGCTCATGCATGAAAAACTCGTAGCTTATAAAGAAGTGGCCGGAATTGACTTCGCAAGCTACGTCCGCAACCTGACGGCCCGCCTGATGCGGTCCTATGAAATCGATTCCAATCGTATCATCCTGCGTGTCAATGCAGACCAAATCTTCCTCGATATCAAAACCGCCATCCCATGCGGTCTGATCATCAGCGAGCTTGTCTCGAACGCACTGAAATACGCATTCCCAAAAGGGGCAGATGGAAAAATCACACTCATTTTTCGCAAGGAAGGCGAGAAGAGACATGCTTTGATCGTAAGTGACAACGGAATCGGCTTCCCAAAAGACTTGAACTATCAAAATCCCGATTCACTGGGAATGCAAATCGTCAATGACCTTGTAGCCCAACTGCAAGGCACAATCAGACTGGACAGACGGGGCGGAACAACATTCACAATTTTCTTTTAGCCTGTAGGGTAAAAAACGCCGGCAGGTAAATGAAATTTCTTTGAATTGTTGGTGTCGGCGGTTTTTATGAATAATCCAGGCCCCTGGGTTATTCACGAGTCGAAATCGCGGCAAAGGCAAGGCAGTGGCCCAAGAGGCTGTAGTCAACTACGCCGAATGGGCTGCAACGAAGCCTTTGTTGTGAGATCGGCTCGCCTGTAAGGTAAAAACCACTGACAATTAAGTATAAACGTTTTTTGGGAAAAAAGGTCGGTGGTTTTTATGAATAACCCAGGTTATTTGGTTCGGCTTTCTTCCAGGATACTCGCCAGCCTCTCCCGGATGATCATTTCAATCATCTCGTTAAGGGCGAGTTGGTAGGGAGAGACATGTCTTTCAGGCTCTACAAAAAAGTACGAGATATCACAGTCCAAGCCATCAGCAATTTTCGATAGAATTTCCCAAGTCGGATTATTGTATTTTCCGTTTTCGATATTGCACAGACTGGATGCCGGGATGTTCGACAGTTCTGCCAGTTCGCGCTGGAGCATCGGTTTTCCGGGCTTAATGCGGCTCGGACGCGATTTGCGGATTTTTATGATGTTGGCACCCAAATCCTTGAGACCGAAAGGCATAAATCAATTCCTTATCAAATTCAGATTAAATTAATACCACAAATAATTTAATTAATCAACAGCTTCCGCCCCTTTCCCCTTAGCTTCCTCTGGGAAGGAATAAAAAAAAGCCCGTTTTTATCTTTTTCTGAAAAATTAACTTGACAGATAAATAATTTCTTATAAATTTATATGTGATGCTAATTTATATGATGGAGCATAATTGAAACCCAATCTCCAATCGGCAATATCACTTAAAGACGGGGATACCTGCAAACAAAGGATTGATCGTTCAATCTCAAAAAAGAGATTGGCTGCTTATGATCCTGAATAAATAAAAGGAGGAAAATTCAATGCCAAAACTGACCATTGATGATCTTCAAAAGATCAGAGAAAAAACGAAGGGCGGCATCCTGAGCAAAGATGGCCCCTATAAAGCAAAAGTGACCGTCCACATGGGAACTTGCGGAATTGCAGCAGGAGCCAGAGACATCATGAACACCATGATGAAAGAAATGGAAGAAAAAGATGTAAAGGATGTTTTCCTGACCACTTCAGGCTGTGCGGGCCTTTGCAGTCATGAGCCCATGGCGACAATCGAATTCGCCGGAAAAATCCCAGTCAAATACATCGATTTAACGCCGGAAAAAACCAAGGTCATCTTCGAACGCCACGTCATGGGCACCGAACCGGTCATGGAGTACGCACTCGCCGTAGGCAGCGAGAGATCCATCTAAAGGAGAAAATAATGAGCAAAAAACATCACCGAATGCAACTGGTCGTTTGCGGCGGATCGGCTTGCGTCTCCAATCATTCTTTCCAAATCAAGAATGCGCTCGAGAGCGAGCTGAAGAAAAAGGGGCTCGAAAATGAAATCGAGGTCACAACCTCGGGCTGTAACGGACTCTGTGATACGGGCCCCGTTCTCATCGTCAAGCCCGAAAATATCTACTACAACCATCTCAAAGTGGAAGACATCCCCTATCTTACGGAGGAACACTTCCTGAAAGGGCGGCCTGTCAAGAGCCTCATGTTCATTCCGCCGGCCGAAGAATCGCATATCCCCAAAATCAGCGACCTCAGTTTCTTCAAGAAGCAGATACTTGTCGCCCTCAGAAACCGGGGCTTGATCGACGCCGAAAAGATCAATGACTATATCGCCCGGGATGGCTATATGGCCATAACCAAGGCACTCACAAAGATGACACCCGAAGGGATCATCGAGGAGGTTAAGCTGTCCGGTCTGAGGGGCCGCGGAGGTGCAGGATTTCCCACCGGTGTCAAATGGGGACTTGTCAGAGATGCTTCAGGAGATAAAAAATATATCATCTGCAACGCCGACGAAGGGGATCCCGGGGCTTATATGGACCGCAGCATTATCGAATCCGATCCCCATTCGGTTCTGGAGGGGATGCTCATAGGAGCCAGAGCCATAGGAGCCGCCGAAGGATTTGTCTACATCCGGAACGAGTACCCCATCGCCGTCCAGCGCATGGGCAAAGCCATAGAGCAGGCAAGAGATTACGGACTTCTGGGCGAGAATATCCTCGGATCGGACTTCACTTTCGACGTGCGGGTCATCCGTGGTGCAGGCGCCTTTGTCTGCGGCGAAGAAACTTCGCTGATCTCCTCCATCGAAGGACATCTGGGAGAGCCCCGACCGCGTCCCCCATATCCGGCGGAGAGCGGACTCTGGGGGAAGCCCACCAATATCAATAACGTAGAGACCTGGGCCAATGTCCCCGTTATCATCAACCGTGGATCGGACTGGTTCTCCTCCATCGGAACCGAAACAAGCAAGGGAACCAAAGTGTTCTCTGTGGTTGGGAAAGTCAAAAATACGGGATTGGTCGAGGTCCCGATGGGGACCACTTTGGGCGAGATCATTTTCGACATCTGCGGAGGTATTCAAGACGATCGAAAGTTCAAGGCCGTACAGATCGGCGGTCCGTCGGGAGGATGCATTCCGGCAAAACTCCTCAATCTGCCCATCGACTACGAAAGCCTCACGGACGCCGGTGCCATGATGGGTTCCGGGGGCATGGTCGTCACCGATGAAAACACCTGCATGGTCGATTTAGCCCACTTCTTTCTGACTTTCGTCAAAGACGAGTCCTGCGGTAAATGCACGCCCTGCCGCGAAGGAATCCCCCAAATG
This sequence comes from Candidatus Aminicenantota bacterium, assembly GCA_016926925.1. The sequence continues at coordinate 7,759 of JAFGNQ010000253.1, read as the reverse complement.
CTCGAATACCTCACCAAAATCAAGGAGGGCCGAGCGGAAATGGAAGACCTCGACGCCCTGACCGACCTGGCACTGACCATCAAAGAGACGGCTCTCTGCGGACTGGGAAAGACTGCACCCAATCCCTTCCTTTCAACCTACCGCTATTTCAAGGACGAGTATGAGGCTCACATCAAATACAAGAGATGTGATTCGGGTGTATGCAATTTTTTGGTCAACTCTCCCTGCCACCATAAGTGTCCGATCGAAACAGAGGCCAGTTCTTATGTTGCCCTAATCGCCCAAGGCAAATTCGACGATGCCCTCGAAGTCAATGTTTGGTCCAATCCCCTACCCAGCGTTTGCGCTCGCGTATGCCATCACCCCTGCGAAACGACATGCAAGCTGGGACAGTTCGACAAACCCATCGCCATCCGTGACCTCAAGCGTTTTGTCACCGATTACGCAAGAAACAACGGCGGGATACCCAAAGTCAAAGTCGAGGGAAAACGTGATAAAAAAGTGGCCATCGTGGGCTCAGGGCCTTCCGGATTGATGGCTGGATGGGAATTGGGGAAACGAGGCTATGACGTCACTATATTCGAGGCCGAATCCATCCCCGGAGGAATGCTATCCTGGGGAATTCCTGAGTACAGACTCCCGAATGAGATTCTTTTCTCCGAAATCGACAATATAAAAGACCTGGGTGTTAAGATCCAAACCAACACCCGTATCGGCACAGATCTGACTATCGATGATCTCAAGAAGCAGGGGTTTAAGGCCGTTTTCATCGCAGCCGGCGCTCCCGTGAATATGAAATTGGGTATCCCGGGAGAAGATACGGAAGGAGTCATCGACCCGATTGAATTCCTGAAAAAATACAACCTGGAGGGGGAAGGGAAAATCGGGAAGAAAGTTGTGGTCGTCGGCGGGGGAAACACGGCCTTTGATTCAGCACGGACTGCATGGCGATTGGGTGCGGATGTTACGATCCTCTACCGAAGGACCCGGGATGAAATGCCGGCCAACAGAGAAGAGATCGATGAAGCCATCGAAGAAGGCATCAAGATCGAATACCTTACTCTGCCGATCGAAGCCATTTCCGAAAATGGAAGACTTAGCAAGATCAAATGCCACCGCATGCTGCTCGAACAATTTGACGACTCAGGAAGAAGAAAGCCCAAGCCAGTCGCAGGAAGTGAATTTGAGATGGAAATCGACACTCTCATCCCCGCTATCGGACAGGAGCCGGATCTTGCCTTCATGGAAGGCATGTCCGGGATGCGGTTGTCCAGATGGAATACTATCGAAATCGATGGAGAGACGATGGCCACCAACATCCCCGGGATTTTCGCCGGCGGCGATGTTGTGACAGGGCCGGGTACAGTCATCGAGGCCATGCATCATGGAAAAATTGCTGCCGAGTCCATACATCGATACCTCAATGAGAAAAACCTCGCCAGGGAATACCATCCCACTTCCGCCAGATTGGAGGTGCCGCCCGTGGAAATCGATTTCGAAAAGCAGGCCGAACTCCGCAGGCCCGAAATGCCGAAGCTCATCGTTGAGGAAAGACGGGGTAATTTTAAGGAAGTCGAACTCGGTCTGACCGCACAATCGGCCGTCAACGAGGCAAAAAGATGCCTGAGATGCGACCTCGAAAGCATCAGGCTGAAAGGAGGATGATATGCCTGGAAAAAAACTTTACATCGGCAACCTTTACTGTATGGCGACAAAAAACCATTTGCGCGATCTCTTCGGTAAACACGGCCGGGTACAGACAATCAATATGATCGAGGGCACCGGATACGGTTATGTGGAGATGAATAACGTCGCCGAAGCTGTTAATGCAAAGAAAGCGCTCGACGGGTCCAATTTCCTGGAACGCGTCATCCGTGTCAAATATGCGGATGAACAGCTGCAGTATTGAGGGAAAAAGCGGAAAAAATCCGATAAAAGCCATTGGAGAGAAGCCAGAGCTGTAAAGCAAAAGATTGTTCTAACCGGTAATCCTGAGAGCGGAACAATCTAGGCTTTCCAATAATCCGAGGGGCTTACCCACAAAGGGAAGCCCCTTATTTTCTTCCTCCATCTCATTTTTTCGAAACCCATACCTTCTCAGAAAGATTAAGAAGCATTAAATCCTTGCTCTCAGCTCTAAGCTCCGTATAGGAGAAATTCCTGCAAAAGATGGAAACGAAAGTGAAAAAGCACTTGAAAATTTGACCTATCAAGGGGAAAATAGGAATTTATTTTTACAAAGGAGCCACTCATGGCAGTTTTAAAAAAATTCAAAGCCTGGCGGCCGAAAAAAGGGCTTGAGAAGCAAGTCGCCTCCTACCCTTATGATGTCGTCTCCAGCGAGGAAGCCAGAGCGCTCGCTGAAAACAATCCGTATTCCTTTCTTCATGTGGTCAAGCCGGAGATCGACCTTCCTTCGGAGACCGACTTGTATTCTCAACCGGTCTATAATAAGGCCAAAGAGAATTTCGAAAAGTTCAAAAGAGAGGGAACCCTCGTTCAGGAAGAAGAGCCTAAACTCTATATCTACCGCCAGACCATGAAAGGCCGGGAGCAGTATGGGATCGTAGGCTGCGTATCTGTCGATGATTACGACAAGGACATCATTAGAAAACACGAACACACACGACCTGCCAAGGAACAAGACAGAATCAAGCATGTGGATATCACCAACGCCAATGCAGGCCCGATCTTTCTGACCTACAAAGCGTTAGATGCCATCAACAGTTGCGTCGAACAGACCTGCAAATCCGACCCAGTCTATGATTTCGTCGCCGATGACGACATAGGACATACAGTTTGGATCATAGAAGACGAGAGTATCTCGGACGCGATCATTTCCGAATTCGCAAAGATTGACTACCTCTACGTTGCCGACGGACACCACAGGTCCGCTTCTGCAGCCCGTGTCGCCAATATGAGACGGAATGCAAATCCTTCCCACAGGGGCGATGAGGAATACAATTTTTTTCTTGCAGTATTATTCCCTGATAAGCAGCTTCAGATCATGGATTACAACCGCGTGCTCAAACACATGAACGGCCGCACCGAAGAAGAATTGTTCGCAGCGCTGAAGGAAATTTTCACAGTGGAGAAAAAGGGAGCCAATCCTTATAGGCCTGCCCGAAAAGGCGAGATAGGGATGTATATGGACAGAGAATGGTTTAATCTGACGATCAAGCCGGGCTTGATCGATCATTCCGACCCGGTAATGAGCCTCGACATCTCCATTCTCCAAAAAAACCTGCTCGCTCCTTTTTTCGGGATTGACGATCCCAGGACGAGCGATGACATCGACTTCATCGGTGGGATCAGAGGATTGGAAGAACTCGTACGCCTGGTCGACAGCGGAAAATTCAGGGTTGCATTTGCCATGCACCCTGTCTCCATCCACGAGTTGATGAACATCGCCGATGCCGGAAAAGTCATGCCTCCGAAGACAACCTGGTTCGAGCCGAAGTTGAGAAGCGGACTTCTCGTACACACCTTAGACGATTAGTCTATCTGACTCGGGTCGATTCCCATTTCAATACCACCCGTAAAACTGTGGTTTCTGCTGCATTAGGCCCATATGGATTTTGGAGATCGAATCCTTTCTGCTTGATAAAATCGTAAAATCGACTATCATTTATATTATGAACACTTCACCTGAAAATAAAGAAAATAAGAAAAAAACGAGTCCGGATAGAACTGACGAGTCAGCTCTATCTCTCGATTTTATCAGAACGATTATTGACGAAGATATCAAAAATAAAAAAAACGATGGCCGGGTGCACACACGATTTCCGCCTGAGCCGAACGGCTACTTACACATCGGCCATGCCAAATCCATCTGTCTCAATTTCGGCCTTGCCAAGGAGTACAACGGCCTGTGCAACCTGCGGTATGACGACACCAATCCCACAAAAGAAGAAACGGAATACGTGGAATCTATAAAAGAGGACATCCGATGGCTGGGTTTCGACTGGGAAGACAGAGAGTTTTATGCTTCGGACTATTTCGAAAAGATCTACGAGTTCGCCATCGTGCTGATCAATAAAGGAAAGGCCTATATCGACGATTTGAGTGCGGATGAAATCCGCGAATACAGAGGGACACTGACGGAACCCGGAAAGGAGAGCCCTTACCGGAATAGACCGGTTGAAGAGAATCTGGACCTGTTCCGCCGTATGCGAAAGGGTGAATTTCCCGATGGAACACGCACCCTCCGAGCCAAGATCGACATGTCCTCCGGAAACCTGAACCTGAGAGATCCTGTCATGTATAGAATTCTCCATGCCGAACATCACAGGACTGGAGATGCATGGTGCATCTACCCCACCTATGACTGGGCCCACGGACAGTCGGATTCAATTGAAGGCATCACCTACTCGCTCTGCACTTTGGAGTTTGAGGATCACCGGCCTCTCTATAACTGGTTTATTGAACAGCTGGGTATCTTTCCGTCCAGACAAATCGAGTTCGCCCGCTTGAACATGAGCTACACGGTTATGAGCAAGAGGAAGCTCCTGCAGCTGGTCTCGGAAGGATATGTCTCCGGTTGGAACGATCCGCGGATGCCCACAATTTCGGGTTTGAGACGACGCGGTTTCACACCAGAGGCCGTCAGCGATTTTTGCGACCGCATAGGACTGGCAAAGAGAGAGAGCATGGTCGATATCGCACTGCTTGAACACTGCCTTCGTGCCGATCTAAACCTACGCGCCCAGAGAGTGATGGTCGTTCTGAGGCCGATAAAAATCGTTATCGACAACTACCCTGAAGGGCAAGTCGAAGAGCTGGATGCGGTCAACAATCCTGAAGACGAAAGCATGGGCACAAGAAAAATTCCATTTTCGAAAGTTCTTTACATCGAGCGGGAAGATTTCCGGGAAGACGCACCTAAAAAGTACTTCCGGTTGGCTCCAGGACGAGAGGTCCGGCTGAAACATGCTTTCTACATTAAATGTACGAACGTGGTCAAAGACGATAAGAGCGGTGATATCTTAGAAATACACTGCACTTATGATCCCGAGACTAAGGGGGGATGGTCAAAAGACGGGCGCAAAGTCATGGGCACCCTCCACTGGGTTTCAGCTTCTCATGCGCTGGATATGGAAGTCCGGCTTTACAACCATCTCTTCACAGTTGAAAATCCGAATGAGGTGGAAGAAGGCACCACATTCAGAGATTATCTCAATCCTGAATCCCTCATCACCCTTAAATCCTGCAAGGCAGAACCCGGTCTGGAGACGGCGTCTCCCGGAGACCGGTTCCAATTCTTGAGACAGGGTTATTTCTGTGTGGATCCGGACTCGACGGAAGAGAACCTTGTATTCAACCGCACCGTTACTCTACGAGACACCTGGGCGAAGATCGAGAAATCTATGACAGATAAAAAATCCGAATTGCCATAGGATTGCGCGATCCAAAGCTCAGGCCAAAGCTGCTGCAGAAGCCAAGCGGAATGGAAAAGTCGGCCCGGCTTCATGCATTTTATGCTCGTTTCCATGGGGATAGCAACCTTATCTGCCATCCGGATTGTCACCCTTGAGTTTCTATGGTACCGTAGATACGAAGCCGGAAAGAAAAGCCATGATGGATATGAAGAATAAATTTTTAGGCAGCCTCATCGGCAGTGCGCTTGGTGATGCCATTGGTGAGCTTGCCTTCCATTTTTCCAGTAAAGACCACCTTCTGCACAAACTGGAAATCATGAAGAATTTTATCTATACGGACGATACGGCGATGACCGTCGGAACTGCTGCATCGATCATAAAAACCGGCGGTTTGGATCCACAGGATCTGGGAGATACATTCAAGCAAAACTTCCGGAACGAACCCTGGCGAGGCTACGCATCAGGGCCTCCGACAATATTCTCTATTGTCGACAGGACAGCTGTTCCCTACATCGATGCCGCTAAATCGCTTTTTGGGGGCAAAGGTTCGTTCGGCAACGGAGCAGCCATGCGGGCCGCTCCCGTCGGCTTGTTTTTCCATGATGCAACCAATCTCTATGAACAAGCACGCTTATCCGCATCCGTCACCCACTCCCATCCCATCGGGATCGACGGAGCAGCTGTTCAGTCCAAAGCTGTAGCGCTTGCCCTAAACTTCGATCCCGAAGAAGAATTCCCAATAAAGGATTTCATCGAAAACTTGATCGCATTTGCCGCAACACCGGAAATGAAAAATAAGCTTCATCTTCTCCAAAGGCTTTTGGAGGACAATTCCTCGCCCATGCACGCAGCCCAACAAATCGGACGATCCGTCACAGCTCACGAATCTCTGCCTTTTGCGCTCTTTAGTTTCCTCCATCATCCAGAATCCTATGCTGAATGCCTTTTCTGCGCCATCCTCAACGGGGGGGATAGGGACACCCTGGGGGCCATGTCCGGCGCCCTATCCGGAGCCTACCTGGGTCTCGAATCCATTCCTCTCGATTGGAGAGTCAAGCTTGAAAACAGGTCCCATATCGAACACTTGGCCTTAAAGCTTCTTGAGAGAAGATCTCCTGCCTTATGAAGGGAATATTCATACGGTTCATTTCACTTATGACTATCGGATGAAGACAGCGTTTATGAATCGAAAGGGGTGGGCCATTATTTTCGCAATGAGCCAACAGGGAGAAGGAAATGACGGAAATTACAGACGGCTCCCGCATTCGTGACCGCTTAGGAAAACTCCTGAATGAAAAGCTCATGGCAGCTTGGTCGGCCACGGCATTAGTCCTGCTTATCGCAGGAATTGTGTTATGGGCGGGCAATAAAACAGGCAGTATTCCCTTGTCCCTGGGGGGGATTGCCGTCGCCTGGGCACTCCTGCGCACACAGATGTGGCTCCAACGACTTCGGTGGCGCGACTTCGGCCTTAAAAAGCCAAAAAGCTGGATTAAAACTCTGGGTTTCGCTGTTGTGGGGACGATCGGATTCCATATCCTTATAAATCTCATCCTCGGACCTCTAGTCAAGAGAATAACGGGCATGCCGGTGGATGCCAGCCAGTTCGATATCCTGAGGGGCAATATTTCCGCCCTCATCATAGGATTGGTCATCGTCTGGACCCTGGCAGCTTTCGGCGAAGAGATGGTGTTTCGCGGGTACGTCATGCACACCCTTGCAAGACCCTTTAAAAATAAAATTATGGGATGGGTCGTCGCCGTGACGGCAACTTCAATCCTCTTTGGACTCGGCCACACCTACCAAGGGATCACAGGCGTTATTCTTACCGGGATCATCGGTCTTGCCTACGCCCTGGTTTTTTTTATGTCGAGGCGAAGCCTTTGGGTTCCCATTCTGATTCACGGCCTGTATGACACCTCCGCTTTTCTGATCATATTCTTCAACCTCGACAAGGGGCTGCTTTGAATGGATGGAGTCTGAAAACAAATGAATACAAAAGACAGGAAGTCCTTCCAGTTACCATAAAACCGGATGCCGCAGGATCATCCGAATAAATCGGACAAGCTATTCTTCCTTGATAATTTCATTCAGTTTTTCGAGGGCGTTTCTGTTTTTGGAATCCAGCTCCAGAACCTTGGCGTAGTTTTTTATGGCCAGATTTTTATCCCCTTTTTCAAGGTAAGCTTCGGCAAGAGCCGCATAGCCGTACGAAAACTTCGGATTTTCCTTGACACTGAATTCCAAAATCTTTATGGCGCCATCGATATCCTTCAGTTTCTCGAGCAAATGATTTCCCAATCTGATGAGCTCGATAGGCCGAAAATTGTACTCCTTCGGATAGTCCTTTTTAAGATCGTCGTACTGCGCAATGGCGGCAT
>JAFGNQ010000252.1 GCA_016926925.1 Candidatus Aminicenantota bacterium | reverse complement strand
TCGCCCTCCCTTTATGCGCAATTCGGAAGAGAAATCCTGCCCAACAAAATCGCGGCCGGGCTGAAAAAGTTGGGCTTTGACGACGTCGCCGATTTGGCCTACGAGTGCGGAGAAATAAGCTTCGCTATCCAAGAATACCTTCGTGAACACACAGGACCAAAACCCGTTATCCACAACGCCTGCCCGACGATTGTCCGGCTAATCCAGGTGAAATATCCCACTCTCATAGAGCATCTTTCGGCCATAAACGTCCCGCGAGAGCTGGCCGCCAAAGAGATGAAGAAAAAAAAATCTAAAGAGCTCGGTATCGATCAATCAGACATCGGAGCTTTTTACATCACACCTTGTCCGGTGAAAATGATTTCTATCAGACAGCCGGCGGAAAAGATGAGATCTCATCTTGATGGAGCGATCTCCATCTCTGACATTTACGGGCCGCTGCTGTCGGCAATGGAGGGCGTTGATAAGGGAAACTACAGGAAAGGATTGGAGAACATTTGCATCCTCGGCATCGGATGGGCGATCGCCGGTGGGATGAGTCGGACTCTCCGCCTGAAGAATTCCCTGACCGTATCGGGCCTTAACGAAATTCTGAAGGTATTCGATGATACGGAAATGGGAAAACTGAGGCACACGGACTTCATCGAAGCCTATTCCTGCCATCAGGGTTGCGTGGGAGGATCCTTAACGGTCGAAAACCTCTATATTTCTTACAATAAAATTCTCAAGCTGATCGAGACTCTGGAATACGAGAAAATCAAAGCCTGCCCGGATATACGGGAAGTGCGGAGACAGTACGCCCAACAATACTTCTTGAAGGAAGGAAGACTGGAGCCCCGGCCGCTGAAACCTCTCGATGCCAAGCTCGCTCTAGCCATAAAAAAGCGAAAAGACAAGGAAATGATCTATCTATCTCTTCCTAAAATCGACTGCGGCGTCTGCGGCTCCCCGACATGCCTCGCGTTTGCCGAAGACGTTGTAACCGGAGAGGCGAAGCTCACGGACTGCATATTCAAGCTCCCCGAAACAATCAAAAACCTGCCCGAAGAACTCATACAGGCTTTGACTAAAGTTGTTCCTATAGATACGGTCAAGAGTCAGAACAAAAACTCCGGACAAGTGAGGAAAGGAACATGACTTTAAAAGAAATCACGGAAAAAATCGGACTCGATATTTTAACGGCCCGGGATATGTTGGAGACAGAAGTAACCAACGGTTACACAAGTGATCTCCTCAGTGACGTGATGGCACATACCAAGCATGGCGATATCTGGATTACTCTCCAAATTCATCAGAATATCGTCGCCGTGGCAAAGTTGAAGGAATTGAGCGGGATCATCGTCGTCAACGGCAGAAAACCCGAAGAGGACACACTGAAGAAGGCTGAAGAGGAAAAGGTGCCTCTCATGACGACACAAGATCCTGCTTTTGTTATTTCGGGAAAATTGTACCGGTTGATAGGACCAAAGGACTAGCGCATGCTTAAGATTATGCGAGCCGATCTTCACATACACACATGCCTCTCTCCCTGTGGAGATCTGGAAATGTCACCAAAAAACATAGCTCAACAGGCCAGATCGAAGAAGATCGACATCCTGGGTATTTGCGATCACAATTCCTCTGAGAACGTCCCCGCACTGATAAAAGCGGCGAGGAAGTATAAAATCACCGTCCTTCCCGGGATGGAAGTCACATCCAGCGAAGAAGTGCATATTCTAGCTTTATTCGATAGACTGGAGTCGGCCCAAAGACTTCAGGACATCATCTACGCACATCTTCCGGGAGAAAACGACGAAGAGACCTTCGGTATGCAAGTGGTCGTCAACGAAGAAGGGGAGGTGCTTCACTTCAACAACAAGCTCTTGATCGGGGCATCCACTCTTCCCGTAGAAGAAGTCGTGAAGACCATCCACTCTTACAACGGATTGGCCATTGCCGCGCATATCGACCGCGAGGGATTCAGCATCATCGGACAGTTGGGATTCATCCCGGAAGGATTGGATCTGGATGCTCTGGAAATCTCACCTGCGATTTCCTTTGAAGCGGCCGTGCAAAAATTTGCGCCCCTTTATCCGCTGACCTGCTCATCCGATGCGCACTATATCGAAGACATCGGGAAGAGCACCACATCATTTTATATAGAGGAGGGAACAACCGAAGAAATCAAGAAGGCGTTTAGGAACGTCGACGGAAGGAAAATCATTCACTAGACGGAAGATGGAGGATTTTTCATTGCACATTTTGGATATAGCCGAAAACTCGATCAAAGCGGAAGCAAGGAAAATTGCCATCACGATCGAGGAAAGCAAAAAGAAAGATCTCATCACCGTAAAAATTGAGGATGACGGAAAGGGAATGGACGAAGCGACAATAGCCAGGGCACTCGACCCGTTCTTTTCCACAAAAAAAGAACGACGCATAGGGCTCGGCCTGTCCCTGCTGAAGGAGGCCGCGAAAGCATCGAACGGCCGCTTTTCTCTCGAGTCGAAAATCGGCAAGGGAACTCGCGTGGAGGCGACCTTCCAAGCCAGTCATATCGATACCAAACCTCTCGGAGATATGCCCCAAACACTTATTACTCTGATCATGGGCAACCCCGAAGTGGATCTCGTCTACAGGCACATAACGGACGAATCGGATTTTTCTATGGATACCGCAGAGCTCAAGGCCCAACTCAACGGGATCCGCATCAACTCTCCGGAGGTATTAAATATAATCAAGAACAAAATAAAAGAAGGCCTAGATAATCTAAGGAGGTTAATATGATCGAGGAAAAAACAACAGAAATCTTAGAAAAATACGCGTCCGATCAAAGCACAATCATCTCCGTATTGCAAGACGTTCAACAGGAGCTGGGATATCTGCCGCGAGAAGCTTTAATGACTATATCGAAAGAGATGGACATCCCGCTCAGCCGAATCCTCAGTCTAGCCACATTCTTCAACGCCTTCAGCTTGAAGCCTAAAGGAAAACACCCCATCAGCGTCTGCATGGGAACAGCCTGCCACGTCCGCGGTTCACAAATGATCCTGGAGAAACTGGAAAGAGACCTGGACATCAAAACCGGAGAAACGACGGAGGATCTCAGTTTCAGCCTGGACGCTGTCCGCTGCGTCGGGTGTTGCGGCTTGGCCCCTGTGATCATGGTAGGCGATGAATTCCACGGAAAGCTGACACAAACCAAGGTTTCCGGGGTTTTGAAAAAATATAAAAAATGAGGAGGTGAACAAATGCCTAAACTCACACTCGATGAATTGGTAAAACTGAGAGACAAGGCTAAACGAACGACCCAGTTGCGCGAAGGAGGAGAATACAAAGCAAGAATATGTGTCCATATGGGGACATGCGGTATCGCAGCAGGCGCCCGCAACATCATGAACGCCCTGTTGAAAGAAGTGGAAGCAAAAAAACTGGATGATGTTCTTATCACGAACTCGGGTTGTGCCGGTCTATGCAGTCAGGAACCTATGGTTACGGTCGAGCTGGCAGGGAAAGCTCCCGTAAAATATGTGGACTTGACTGAAAAGAAAATCAAAGAAATCCTGGAAAAGCACGTTCTAGGCGGTCAAATCGTCCAAGAATATGCCTTGGGAATCGGCAGCGAAAAAACAGATCTCACATAAGGAGCGAAAATATGGAAGAAAAAATCAAAGAGACTCCCTATAGATTGCACCTGATGGTCTGTGCCGGAACAGGTTGCGTCTCCAATCACTCATTCGAGATAAAAAGTGCCCTCGAAGCGGAGATTAAAAAGCAGGGATTGGAAGACGAGGTCCTGGTCGTCACAACCGGATGCAACGGGTTTTGCGAAAGAGGTCCGCTTCTCGTCGTTCAACCGGGAAACATTTTCTACCAGACGCTCACCGTCAAAGATATCCCCTTCTTGGTAGAAGAACATTTTCTGAAAGGACGGCCGGTAGAAAAACTCATGTACACGCCGCCCGAAGAAAAAAGGCCTGTGCCGATCCTCGATGAGATCGCATTCTTCAAAGGCCAGGTTCTGATCGCACTCAGAAACAGAGGCCTGATCGATCCCGAGAAGATCGATGAGTACATCGCCAGAGACGGCTACAAAGGCATGGCCAAGGCTCTCACGGAAATGACCCCCGAGGATATCATCAAGGAGATCCAAACGTCCGGACTCAGGGGACGGGGCGGTGCCGGATTCCCGACCGGCATGAAGTGGGAATTCGTCAGGAAATCCGTGGGCACCAACGGCGGCGTGAAATACCTGGTGTGCAACGGCGACGAAGGAGACCCCGGCGCCTTCATGGATAGGAGTATCCTGGAAGCGGATCCCCACTCTGTCATCGAAGGTATGGTCATCGGCGCCAAGGCTGTCGGGGGTCACGAAGGATATGTGTACGTACGGAACGAGTATCCTCTTGCCGTGAACCGGCTCAGCATTGCCTTAGAGCAAGCAAGAGAGTACGGTCTTTTGGGTCAGAACATCCTTGGCACCGGATTCGATTTCGACATCAAAGTTGTCCGGGGTGCGGGGGCATTCGTTTGCGGGGAGGAAACAGCCCTTTTGAACTCCATCATGGGGCAGTTGGGTGAACCTCGACCACGTCCTCCCTATCCGGCTGAAAGCGGCCTTTGGGGAAGCCCCACGCTCATCAACAACGTAGAAACATGGTCCAACATCCCCATCATCATCGATCGCGGCGCCAAGTGGTATTCCAGCATCGGGACTAAAACGAGTAAGGGAACCAAGGTCTTTTCACTTGTAGGGAAGATCAACAACACCGGTCTCGTGGAAGTACCGATGGGAATCACTCTGAGAGAAATCATTTATGACATCGGAGGCGGGATTCCCGGCGGCAAAGAATTTAAGGCCGTTCAAACCGGAGGCCCTTCAGGGGGCTGTATTCCCAAGGAACAGATCGACCTCCCGATCGATTATGAAAGTCTGACTGAAGCCGGATCGATGATGGGATCGGGCGG
>JAFGNQ010000251.1 GCA_016926925.1 Candidatus Aminicenantota bacterium | reverse complement strand
GGCAGAGGTCCTGCAAGTCAAGCTGAGGAAAATCAAATTTCCGCTTCCTCTAGCATACCTGGCTACCGTTGTTTCTGAAATAGCAGGGAAAATCAGTAAAAACCCCATGGTATTTAGCCGACAGAAGTTTGACGAAATGAAGCAAGACGCTTGGGTGGCAGACACCGCTAAAGCAGGCGATTTGCTTTCATTTCATCCCGGATATTCTCTTGCGGAGGGCATAAAAGAAACGATCTTCTGGTATCGAGAAAACGGATGGCTCTAAACTCGCTAATTTCTTTTTTCGTATACACGCGAGGACGTGTAAAACCCCGCAGAAAATTTAGAAGTGGATTTCAGGCACCAAGCTTCTTCCTTTGAACAAGCAAAATATTTGATTTTACCCTGCAAGGAATGATTTCCCCTCTGGGCTCCCATTTTTACTGTAAAAGGAATTTGGATAGGTTCTTTCAGGTTGAGGTATTCTTTCCCTTCTTCTTCAATGATTTCGATTTCCAGATCGGAAGCAGAAAAAAAACTTTTTGGAAAACTCAATTCCTCAGATGACGCCAACTCGATCGTGAAAAACGGCTGGGAACTGATGGCGATATCCTTGCCTAGGGAAATCTTTAAAATGACGTATCCTTCCTGCCCCCTCCGCAGTCTCCTCGGACTCATAGAAGCTCCAATCTTCAGCGGTTCCTCTGCCTCGAACACAAACATCGACAGCATCACGAAAAAGAACACACCGCCAAACAGGATGTTTTTCAAAACGTGTTTCTTAACGGACACCATAAGTCCTCTGTATATTAATTTACTCGAAAAAGATAAAAACATCAAAAAAACGAAGGATTGAGCAAGTTTTTTCATTTCAGGGTTAGAAGACGAAGATTTTAGCCTCAAAAAAAATGACAAAAATGATCTTTATTTTTTTCACCGCTTCAGTTATTATTTATCCGCTTGAAAAATTTACGAATTTTGATTTGAAGTGATGCCAAAAGCTATAATAACGGGAACAGGCCATTACGTCCCTCCCAGAGTCGTCAGCAATACCGACCTGGAAAAACTGATTGACACTTCAGACGAATGGATTCGTCAGAGAGCCGGAATCGTCGAAAGACATTTCGCCGAACCCGGAGTGGGAACTTCAGACTTGGGATACGAAGCAGCACTCCAGGCCATAGAAGCCGCACAAATAGACAAATCCGAGATTGAATTCATCATTGCCGCCACTCTTTCCCCCGACCACTACTTTCCGGGAATCGGAGTCATCATCCAGGAAAAATTGGGATTGAGTCCTATCGGCGCCCTGGACGTGCGGAATCAGTGCAGCGGTTTTATCTACAGCCTGTCTGTGGCTGACCAGTATATCAGAGCGGGCACCTATAAAAAAATTCTACTTGTGGCCGCGGAACTCCATTCCACAGGTTTAGATTTCTCGGACGAGGGGAGAGATCTGGCCGTTCTATTCGGGGATGGCGCTGCCGCTGTTGTTATTGAAAAGAACGACAACGACGACGGACGTGGAATTCTCTCGACACACGTGTTTGCCGACGGTAGATTCGCAACAGATTTATGGCTGGAAAAACCGTGTCCCAGAGACAAACCCCTGTTTTTCCCCGGCTTACTGGAACACAGCGGAAGATTCCCCAAGATGAACGGAAAATTCGTATTTAAAAACGCTTCGGAGAAAATGCCCGAGGCTGTGAGACTCGCCCTCAAGGTCAACAATCTGACTATCGACGATGTCGACCACCTTATCCCCCACCAAGCTAACGACAGGATCAGCCTCATGGTAGCCAGGAATCTCAAGATTCCCGTCGAAAAAGTCGTGAGAAATATCGATCGTTACGGAAACACGACCGCCGCTTCTATCCCAATCGCTTTGGATGAAGCCGTCAGGGAGAAACGGATCAAGAAAAACGATATCATCGCCCTCACAGCATTCGGTTCCGGATTCACCTGGGCTTCCGCCGTACTTCGATGGTAAATGACCCGGATTTTTCATGATTCAAAAAAGTTGCGGAAAAATAGCGACAGCAGCTTAAACGAAAAATCAGGATGGTAAAAAAGCTTTATATTGCCTTTTTTCCTGTTTTTATGATAGGATTTTTTCCTTTAAGTGAGCTGAGTTAAAAAGGCATTTAAGAAGCCTTTTAGAAGAGGAGGATTAAATGAGGAAAACCGGACATCTTGTATTTGTATTGATCTTTTTATTCCTGATCTCTGCCTTTCTGCCCTCACAACAAAACGAGGAAGATCAGAAGTTCCAAAAATTCTTGGATTCCTACTTCGACGATCTCTGGAAATTCTATCCGACATTCGGCACGATGCAGGGATATCACAAGTACGACAACAAGCTCGAGGATATGAGCAGCAAGAACATCGAAAAGATGCAGGAAACGCTTGACAAGTACAACCAAGAGCTGGTGGCCAAAATCGACACTACAAAACTGAGCCCGGAACTTCAGATCGACCGCGCAATGATGGTCGATGGATTGGATAGAGAGCTCATAAAGCATGAGAATTTGCTGCCATGGGAGTACAATCCCCTCTTCTATAACACCATTATCTCCAACTGCATCCGCAGCCTCCTTACAAAGGAATTCGCCGCCGCCGATGTCAGAACGAAAAATGCCGAGGAAAGGCTCAAAGATCTTCCCAAACTCATCAAACAGGCTAAAGAAAACCTCAAGACCCCTCCTCAGCTCTACACAGAGACAGCCATCGCTCAGTTCCCCGCAATCCTCGAATTCTACACGAGCGACCTTCCCAAGTTGATCGACGAGACTTCCAGCACAAATAAAGCCAAGCTTCAGGCGGAGTTATCAAAAGCGATGCCTGCTTTGACGGATTATCAAAACTTTCTTTCCAGTGAGCTTCTCCCACGTTCTACAGGCAATTTCCGGCTGGCGGAAGCCCACCGAAGGCTCGTGCGCGGAACCTTCCAGAACATGATCCCCATCGAAGAATTGCTAGCCCGCGCAAAAGCGGATTACAACAACATCCGACGCGAAATGTTTCTCGTCAGCATTCCCTTTTATCGAATCATGTATCCCAATATCAATCTGGAGCAGTTGACAACACAGCGTGGAGAGGAAGAAGTCAAGAATATCGCCATCAAGGGCGTTTTCGATAAAATCAAAGGCGACCATGTTTCCCGTGATGAGTTCATCGGCAGAATCGAGGCCGTAACGGCGGAGCTGAAAGAGTTCATCCAAGAGAAACAGCTTATCGATATCCCGGAGAACAATCTCGCGATCGAGATGATGCCTCCCGAAACAAGGGGTTTGACCTGGACAAGCCTGGTAACACCCGGAATCTACGAATCAACTGAGGATTATATCTGCCGGATTTCTCCATTCGACGAGACCTGGCCCGAGGACAAAATCACCTCTATTCTCGAAGAGTACAACAATTTCTTTCTCCCTTTTTACATCTGCCGGAAGGTGTTTCCCGGCCAGTTTGTGCCTCAGCTTTATGTCAACAAACACGCCTCTTTAGTTCGAAAAATGTTCCCGAACATGCCGATGATCAAGGGGTGGCCCGTTTTCGTCGAAGAGATGATCATCAACTCGGGATATGGGAACTACGACCTCAGGCTACGCCTCAATCAGCTCAAATACCGGCTGAAAACCATAATGGACTTTAATCTCGACTTCAATATCCACGAAGCAGGAATGACCAAAGAACAAGCGGTAGCTTACATGACGCGAGGCGGTTTCCAAACCGAAGCCGAAGCCGAGCGAAACTGGAACCGCATCATCCTGAATCCAGTCGATGCAAGTTATGCTTATGTAGGTTTACAGGAATTCCTGGATATGGATAAAGACTACAAGCAGCTCAAGGGTGATGCCTACAATCAAAGGGAATTTCTCAACAAGGTTCTCAGTCACGGCGCCATTCCCTTGCGTCAGCTGAAGCAAATGATGTCGCAATAGCTGATTTGCAGTCACCTGTAAAAGCAAGCCGGGATCTTTAGTAAAGAAACGATAAGGAAAAAGAGACATTCTCAAATAATCCAGACTGATGTCCAGGCTTTCCGCGTGGATATTTCACCTTAGAGGAAAACACGAATTTTGATAAGACTCGTTGACTCGCACGCCCACTTGAGCGGAGAGGAGTTTAATCAAGACCGAATTGATGTCATTCAGAGAGCTCTTCACTCAAATATTGTGTCCATCCTCTGTCCTGGAGAACTCACGGATCCGCAAAACATCAAGACTGCGCTCGATATTTCAGCTGAATTTACAGGGATCCTTGTAGCGGCAGGAGTGCATCCACATCTTGCGAAAGATTGTGATCCTGCTTGTTTCGAAAAAATTGAAGAACTTGCGCATTCGAGAAAAATCCATGCCGTCGGTGAAATCGGGCTGGACTACCACTATAATCATTCTCCTCCCGATATCCAGAGGGAGGTCTTTCATCAACAACTCAACATTGCCCAAAACCTTCAACTACCGGTGGTTATTCACAGCCGAAATGCAGGAGAAGACGTGAAGGCCGCAGTTAATGATGAAAATTTCACCAGTGGAGGGATTATCCACTGCTTCACGGAAGATTGGGATTTTGCCAAACACATGATGGATTGTAACTTTCTCATATCTTTTTCCGGCATACTCACCTATCCCAAGGCACACCCATTGAGAGAGGTCGCAGCAAAAATCCCGCTGGAAAAGCTTCTTGTCGAGACGGATTCCCCGTATCTTGTTCCCGAGCCCTACCGGGGAAAAATCAAAAGGAATGAGCCCATCTATGTAAGGAACACCGCCCACATGCTTGCCGATCTCAAAAACACGGCCTTTGAACAAATGGCAAATGTGATGACACAAAATTTCGAATCACTCTTTCAAATTGCATTATAAAAACCGAGATGGTAATATAAGGGCCGCAATGATACAACCTTTGGCCACAGGCAGATAAGGATGAGAAAAGCGACCAAAGAATTTATTAAAACGGAAGTGGAGAGAAATCTCACTCTCCGTGAACTCTATAGTGATATTCGTCAAGATTTGAATGAAGTTGAAAACAAACTCAAACTCTTCACACAATCCCCGAATCCTATCATATCCGAAATCAGTTCCTACCTGTTCAGAAAAGCGGGAAAGAGGATACGGCCGGCTCTGCTGGTGCTCTGTTCAAGGCTACTCGGCTACAAAGGAACCGAGCACATTCTTTTATCCGCACTGGTCGAGACAATCCATACAGCCAGCCTCATTCATGACGACATTATCGATAACTCCGACGTACGTCGAGGCATGCCCACAGTACATGCTAAATGGGGTTCCAATATCACCGTCCTCCTCGGCGACTACCTTTACATCCGTACACTGCACCTCTCCCTCCAGAGCAAACACAGTGAAATCATTCAAATCCTCACAGAGATTTCCGCCCAGATGATAGAGGGAGAACTTCATGAGTATTACATGAGCGGCAATCTTGAACTCGAAGAAACAGACTATCTGGATATTCTCAACAAAAAAACAGCATCTCTCTTCTCCGCATCCTGTCTGATGGGGGCTGTTCTCAGCGGATCTTCCGACAAGGAAAAGAATATTCTGGCTGAGTTTGGACAGAATTTGGGGATGTCATTTCAGATAACCGATGACCTCCTGGACTATACGGGAGATGAAAAAAAACTGGGAAAGCCCGTACTCTCCGACCTCGAAGAAGGCCGCATAACCCTTCCGCTGATCTATACGTTGAACAATGATGGGCATGCCAACCGAAAGCGTCTTAAGAAGCTTTTGCAGCAGGGACACTTCGAGAACGGAGTCAGAGAAGAAATCCTTCATATCGTCAAATCCAACGGAGCTCTGGATTACACCTTGAAGATGGCCAAGAGCTACTCGAACAAATCGAAAGAGATCATCGGCCAATTCCCTAAATCCATCTATAGAGATACGTTGTCGATGATTCCGGACTTTGTTATCAGTCGCAGCCAATAGCTCCTCACGTACTTTCCCGATCTGAATTATCCATAAAAAATGTCGATACTTCCCGGGCTCCTCGCAATAATGAGTACGTGATAAAGGGAATGCACATGAATCTCAAGGGATGTCTGCGCTCAGTTCAGATTCATTCTCTTGATTTTTATCGGACATCCGGGCACTCTCTATTGCGATGAACCGCTTTTTGAAAGTATGGAATTTGAGTGAAGGCAGGTGGGAGAATGTTAGAAATAGAAGTAAAAATTAAAATTGAAGACCTGAAGTCTATTGCAGAAAAAATAAAGGCGCTGGGAGCGGAAGTCGATAAAGCAAGGCACTTCGAAAAAAACACCCTCTATGATTTTGCCAGCCGGGAACTGCACGCAAAAAACCACGCCTTACGGCTCCGCATGGTGAACAAAAAAAGCTTCCTCACATTTAAGGGAGCCAAGCAAAAATCAAGAAAATTCAAGATAAGAGAAGAATACGAGACCGAAGTGAAAAACGGCAAACAAGCAAAAAAAATTCTGAAATCCCTGAGTCTTCAGCCTGTCTTCGAGTACAGCAAATACCGGACCGTCTTTAAAAAAAAGAAGTTGAAAATTTGTCTTGATGAGACCTCTATCGGGACATACCTTGAGCTTGAAGGCGAGCAAAATGAGATTGTGAAGTTTGCCAAGGCACTTCACTTACAAAAAAAGGACTTTATTACCAAAGACTATATTGAGCTCATAAAAGAAACGAAAGATCTGAAATAAAAAATGGACAAGGGGAATCGAACTCTCTGAGTCCAGGTTGAATCTTTAAGCTTTCTTCGACTTTGTTTTTTTTGGCGCGGTTTTGGCGGCTTTCTTTTCCGCTTCAGGAGGATTTTCATCCAGAATGCCCTCTTCACTAATACCCAATTCCTCGCCTATGAAGGCTTCATTCTCTGCTTCGTGAAACGCTTCTTCTTTCTGCTGTACGATTTCATAATTTATAAGTCCTTGCTGGACTTCCTTTTGAGCAATTAGAATGAGATTCTTGGACTTTGTCTTTATTTTTGGCTTAGACCCTTGAAGGAGCTGCTTTGCTCGTTTTGATGCAAGAATAACGTACCTGAATTTACTGTCTAGGTCACCGTAGGCTTTCAAATAACCGTACTCCTCAAAATATTAGTGTATGAATAGGAAAGATACCAGAAAAGCCGAATGTTTTCAACACATTTCCGCATTTCCGCCTGGAGAAAACATTAATATTGATTGAAAGATTTCTGTTTTTCCTATTTCATTCAAAAAATGACTGTGCTAAAATGGGGCGCTATTATGGACCTAGACACCAGACTTCCGCAGCTTTCTGTTCACAAAGACAGTCAGAATTCTATTTGGGCAGTTGGGGGCGGGAAGGGTGGAACGGGAAAAAGCTTCATTTCCGCCAGTATGGGCATCCAACTGTCGAGCATGGGAGAGGATGTCGTTCTTATAGATGCAGACTTAGGCGGTCCCAACCTTCACACGTTTTTAGGCATGGAAGAATCCAACATCGACCTAGGTCATTTCCTCACAAACAAAGTTGCGAAACTCCACGATACGATCTCTTTAACTCCATTTGATGGGCTCAAACTGATTAAAGGCACGGATAACGTTCTTTTCACGGCAAACCTTAACTATTTTAAAAAACTCAAACTTATCAGGCACATCAAAGCCTTTGACGCCAAAAGGGTGATCATCGACATAGGCACGGGAACATCCTACAACTGTATCGACTTCTTTCTCCTGTCCAACCCTGGAATACTCGTGGTCAATCCAGAGCCGACGTCTATTGAAAACGCCTACTATTTCATGAAATCGTGCATTATAAGAATTTTGAAATTTTACATAGAACATTACGGCATTCAGGAACTGGCACAAAAAGTATCCGCACAGATAAAGGACACATCAAAATCCATTTACAGCTTTTTCAGCGAAATCATCTCACACGATAAATTCTACGCCGATCTCCTCTATAAAGCATTGAAGAGATTCAATCCCTGCCTTATAATAAACAAAGCGCGGGATGAGAGAGATATCATCCTTGGAGAATCTATCGTCAATGTGGTTCAAAAATATCTCGTTATCGATCTCATCTATCTGGGAGCGGTGCCCTTCGATGAAAGGGTTCATTGGAGCTTGAAAGGCTTTACGCCTTTCATGAGCAAATACTCTGATACAGAAACGGCAGAAGCCGTTAAATCCGTCGTAGATAAACTGATCGGTAAAAAAGAAATAAGAAAATTCGCTGTCTAAGCTAAATCCCGATGGGCTTGAAAAAGATTGAAGAACTGAATCACTACGAAGTGCTCAACGTCAACAAGAGTGCCTCTCAACAGGAAATCGAAAAAGCCTATACCGCCTCAAAAGCCGCTTACCAACGCAAGGCTATTGCCCATTATAACCTTGTCTCTGAAAACGAAAGAAAAGAAATGCTGACTCGAATTGAAAAGGCCTATTTGGTTTTGTCCAATCCCAAAAATAGAAGGCGGTATGACTTGAGGGCATTGAATTATCATAACGATAACAAAGACCCCTCATTTTTTCGGCAGTCAACAAAGAAATTGGTCATAGAGGACGGAGAAAAAAAATCTTTTTGGGCGAAATTGAAAAGCTTGTGGCGGTGAGATCAGTAGTCTTTGACGATATCGTCGGCAGTCCCAAACTCCCCATCATTGCCCGCAGATGTAAGCCGGAAATCCTCTTCCGAAAGCTTTTCGTATCGAATGACTTTCCCCCACCCATCCCACTTGCCCGTTGTGAGAGGACCGGGCATACGGACATCCTCCAACTTATCCGGCGTGACACCGCTGCTGACTATATAAGCCAGAATTTCCTTCTTCAATGTCTCCATGTTCGTCTCCGTCAGTCTCTGTTTGGCAGAATCAAAGGCCTGAATCTGTGCAGGAATATCCTTACTCCCCCCGGACTTCAAGGTGTATAGAAAAAAAACGATGACAACAGCCAACATGAGTATAACTAGAAATCCGCGAATCTTCATGGTTCCTCCTCTAATAATTCAATCTTTGTCCTTCTAAATTCACTCTTCTTTACTTTAGTCGAAGCATACGGCTCAATTTCTACCTTTGTAAGATTTTCCCCCTCAATCGGTAGTAGGGAATGAGAATTATAACGACCAGAAACAGCGCGATAAAATAGAAACTGTTGATCCCTCCGCGGATTTGATGTGCCAAGAGCACCAAACTGCTCAGAGCGTGGATGAAAATTAAATTAAAAAAAATGAGACTGAGGAGAACGTGGTCCATCAAGAGCGCTCTCTCCCAGAGGGCTCGTCTCCGAGAGGACAGCAACCGAGCGAGTAAGATGAAGACGATGTTAAAAATAATCTGGGAGACAGGATAGATAAAAAACAAGATAGATTTCCTCATCATCATCGGAGATTGTCCAAGAAAATGAAGCCAGAGAGGCATCCTCTGAGGCAGCCGAGGATAAGAATAAAGAGCAAGAGTCCAGCCCGCTCCAACGAGAATGCAATTAAAAATAAAGAGGATAAAAAGCGA
This sequence comes from Candidatus Aminicenantota bacterium, assembly GCA_016926925.1. The sequence continues at coordinate 2,852 of JAFGNQ010000251.1, read as the reverse complement.
CTTTTTCTGCATCGATTTTATCGGATCCGCCTCGAATATCGAGAAATCGGATTCAGCAGCCTGATCTAGCTTTGGCTCTTCCCTTCTAAAAAATCAATCAGGTCGTTTTCGTTGATCCACCACATCCTGCCAATTTTTTGCGCTCTGATCCTGCCCGATTGAACGAGTTTGAGAGCCGTAACGCGGCTTATCTCAAGCTTGTCCTGGATATCGGCTAAAGAGTACTGTTCGATGACTTTGCTTCCCATCCAAATAGTTCTCATTGACTTTACTTTACTTAATTTAACTTATTTATTTTATTTTACCATTAATCGATATATGTATGTCAACTTTTTTTTCCATGAAAGGCATTCCCCTTACCTTGATAGAGCTGTGAAGGTATGGAATGAGAACAGGCATCGTCCTTATTCACCGCTAAGGGTACGGACGGAATGCGATTGCGAATCAAAGTTCGTTTGAGTCGCATGGAGAGGATGGAGGGATCTTCTTTAAACCGGTTGACAATCCCCAGGCTCTTTTATATAAATTTGAAAAACAATGGACAGCCATTTTCGAGAATCTTTGATATGAAGGAGGAATTCTATGACCAAATCCGCTTTAAAATTGTTCCTGATTTCCATTGCAGCATGTATCGCTTTTTGTTCCAGCATTGCCGCAGCAGCAGGGACGGAGCGCTTTACGGCTAAAGATATCTTCGATTACGAGTTCGTCTCCGATCCTCAGATATCACCGGACGGGAACAAAATCGTTTATGTCCGCAACTTCGCCGACATCATGACGGATAAGCGCTGCTCGAACCTGTGGATAATCAATTATGACGGTACAGGGCATCGTCCGCTGACGAGTGGGAACTATAACGACAGCTCTCCCCGGTGGTCTCCTGACGGCAAGCAGCTCATCTACATCTCGAACAGAGGAGAAAAGCCTCAGATTTACAAACGCTGGATGGATTCAGGACAGACGGTCGTCCTCACCAATTTACAGTTTCCTCCGGCTGGAATTACATGGGCACCCGACGGAAAGCAAATTGCCTTTACAGCACTGGTTCCGTTCGCACCTCATACAATTGCCGAGCTCCCTGCTCCTCCCCCGGGTGCCGAGTGGGCAGAGCCCGCTCAAGTTATCGACAGGATGGTCTATCGTTTTGACAAAATCGGCTACATCAAAGGCGTCTCGCATCTTTATGTGCTTCCTTCAGAAGGAGGAACACCGAGGCAGCTCTCGAGCGGCGATTTCGACCACCGCGCTCCGCTCGTCTGGACACCCGGCTGCGAATCTATACTGCTCTCGGCTAACCGAAAAGAAAAAGGAGAGTTTGAGCCGGGGGATACGGAGATTTATGAGTTTTCCGTCAAAGACGGTGCAGTGAAAGCCCTGACTGAGAGGAGGGGGCCCGACAACGAACCGGCGATTTCTCCAGACGGACGCTCTATCGCTTATACGGGATATGACGACAGATTTCAGGGATACCAGGTCACAAAGCTGTACATCATGGGAAGAGACGGTAAAAATTCCCGGGTGGTCACCGAAAATCTGGACAGAAGCGTAGGCATGGTCTGTTGGGCGGCTGACGGCAAAGGTCTCTACTTTCAGTACAGCGACAAGGGGAACACGAAACTGGCTTTCTCATCACTAGATGGGCAAGTTAAAATTTTGACAGGAGACATTGGATCCGGAGTTTCAGCCTACGGCGGTGGGGATTATACGATATCATCCAACGGCCGCTTTGCCATTGCCTATTCCCGGCCGGACCACCCGAGCGATATTGCGGTTGGGTCGGTCACAAATTCAAAAGTCCATATCATCACTTCGGTCAATACCGATATCCTGGCAAACAAAAAGCTGGGGGATGTCGAGGAAACCTGGTACGAATCCTCTCATGATGGGAGAAAAATCCAGGGCTGGATCATCAAGCCCCCGGATTTCGAACCTTCCAAAAAATACCCTCTGATTATTGAAATTCACGGGGGGCCATGGGCCGATTACGGGGATCGCTTCGACATTGAAAAGCAGATCATGGCTTCCAGAGATTATGTCGTTCTTTACACAAATCCCAGAGGAAGCACGAGTTATGGGGAAGAATTCGGGAATCTGATTCATCATGCTTATCCTGGTGATGATTTTTTTGATCTGAATTCCGGTGTCGACGCCGTTATCACAAAAGGATATATCGATGAGTCCAATCTCTTTGTTACGGGCGGAAGCGGCGGCGGCGTCTTAACAAGTTGGATGATCGGCCGTACAACACGTTTCCGGGCGGCTGTCACCGTCTATCCCGTCATCAACTGGTACAGTTTTGTGCTCACCACGGATATTCCAATTTGGGGCGTGAAATATGTACTGCCGGGATATCCCTGGGACAATGTCGAACACTACGAAAAGCGCAATCTTTTATCCGTGGTGAAAAACGTTACGACTCCGACCATGGTGCTGTGTGGAGAAGAGGACTGGCGGTGTCCCATTTCTGAATCCGAACAATACTATAGGGCTTTAAAGCTCCTGGGAGTGGAAGCGGTATTGGTGAGAGTACCGGGCGAACCGCATGGCATACGCGTTAGGCCAAGCCATCACATTTCTAAAATCCAGCATATACTGGGCTGGTTCGATAAACACAGAACTCGCTGAATTGTTCATAAAAACTGCCGATGCATTCTCCCAAAAGAATTTCTCATTATATCATCGGCAGTTTTCACCTTTCAGGCGAGCCGATCTTACTACAAAGCCTTCGTTGCAGCCCATTTGCGGTAGTACACTACAGCTTCATGGGCCGCTGCCTTGCCTTTGCAATAACCTCAACTCGTGAACAATCCAGACTCCTTGAATTGTTCATAAAAACTGCCGATGCATTCTCC
>JAFGNQ010000250.1 GCA_016926925.1 Candidatus Aminicenantota bacterium | reverse complement strand
TGTATGCCGTCAGCAACGTGGGCGAATACGGTGATTTCGGTAAAACCACCACCGACCGCTTGGCCTTCTACCTTCAGGACAGCTGGACCATTGCGGACAGACTGACCTTCAATTTCGGCGTCAGAGCCGAAAAAGAGGAGATCCCGACCTTTACGGAACAGTGGCAGGATGATCCCATTGCGCGGGATTTTGAGTTTGTCTGGGGTTTCTTCGACAAGCTGGCCCCCCGCCTCGGCGCCATCTACGATGTCTTCGGCGACGGATCCACCAAGGTCTTCGGGAATTATGCCATCTACTACGACGTGATCAAACTTCTGCTGTCCGAGAGTGCTTACGGCGCTATGGTCAGACGTTATAACTATTACACGCTGGATGACCCGCGCTGGTGGACCTATGGGAAAGGCAACCTCCCCGGAACCTTTGTCAATTCCATCTACGGATATCGCCCGTCTTTCGACGCCACCGATCCGAACATGAAGCCCATGGCTCAGAGCGAGATCTCGATCGGTGTGGAAAGACAGCTGCTGCAGGATCTTTCCATCTCCGCCAGAGTGCTGAGAAAGAATCTTTTGTACGCCATCGATGACCTCGGTATTTCCACTCCGGGCGGGACCTTCTGGTGGATCGCCAATCCGGGCTACGGCGTGACTCTCAGCGAAACCAACGGCGGGGAATTCCCTGCCAATTTCCCCGACACTCCCAAAGCTAAACGGGAATACATCGCGCTCAACGTCGTGATCGAAAAGCGTTTGAGCAACAACTGGATGGGCGGCGCGTCTTACACCCTGAGTAGGCTCAAAGGAAATTTCAGCGGCTTGGCCAACACGGATTCCGGCCAGCTCTATCCCAATGAGATCAGCCTGTACGACCGGTGGTATCAGTCGCGCGACCGTAATCTCAATCCGATCGACGGGCTCCTGGCCACGGACAGACCGCATTTTCTGAAGGTCTACGGAAGCTATGTTTTCGATTTCGGCCTCACGGTCGGATTCAACGCCATGGCCCGCAGCGGCAACCCCATCAATAAAATGGTGTCAGCCCCCAGCGGTTACTTCCCTGACGGAAGAGCCACCGAAGGACGGACTCCGTTCCTGTTCACCACCGACGTCTATGCCGCCTATAATCTGAAAGTCGCCGATAAGTACCGCATTCAGTTCAACTTGAATGTCACCAACCTGACCGACTCCAAAACGGCGAGAAGGGTTCGTGAATATGTTAACCGGATCAGAATCAATGCCAGCGATGAGGAAAAATTGACCGGAACCTGGAACTACGAAGACGTCGACTATGAACCGGATCCCCGTTACAAAATGGAGTACGCTTTCCTGCCCCCGATCGAAGCCCGGCTTGGTGTGAAGTTCATCTTTTGAGTCGATATCGCATATCCATAGAGCTGGAGCTTCTTCATTTCGGTGGAGAAGCTCCAGTTCTTCTGTTATTCTCTATGAGAAAGGAGTCAAGATGACAAAAAATATTTTTCCCTTGTTAATGGCTTTTATCTTGATCTTGGCGGCTGTTCAACCGACAGAAGCCTCGGAAGCAGCCGGTCATCCCAAAAAGACCGGACTGACATTTAACATCTCCTATGCTCAAAACGTGCTGAGCGAACTCACCGATTACAACTTCAAGGTCCCGCTGACAGGCCGGGCTTATGCCATCATCAGCCGGACCGATGCCAGAGAGCCTCGTTTTCAGGTCGTTAGAGCCAGGTGCGTTCCGTTCTGGGGGAAAAACTTTTCCATGCTGAAACCCGGAGACAGTGCCGTCATCGATGACGGCGTTTTCGGATTTCCGCTCAAAAGCATTGCCGAAATCCCCGCTGGGGACTATTTCGTCCAGGGATTCATCAATATCTACACCGAGTTCAAGCGCGCAGACGGCCATACGATCTGGATGCACATGGACCAATGGGAAGGGCAGAAATGGAATATCTCTCCCGGAAACCTCTACAGTGATGTCATGAAGGTCCATATCGATCCCGCCAAGGACGATTCCATCTCGCTTATCTGCAGCCATGTGATCCCTCCGATCGAAGTCGCCGCCGACACAAAATACGTCAAGCGGATCAAGTTCGAGAGCAAAATCCTCACTGAGTTCTGGGGCCACCCGATCTATCTCGGCGCCACCATCCTTCTGCGTGAGGGCTATGAGGAACACCCCGATGTGTATTACCCGGTCAACTACATCCAGGGACATTTTTCCCTGAGCCCGCCCTACGGCTTCCGAAGCGAACTCCCTGAAGGGGAAGACTCGCGGGGAAGGGGAAAAAGCGGCTATGATTTTTACAAGTACTGGACTTCCGGAGAATGCCCCCGCATGATCGCGGTCACCTTCCAGCATCCCTGCCCATATTATGATGATTCCTATGCCGTGAATTCCGCCAATGTCGGTCCTTACGGCGATGCTCTTCTCGAGGAACTGATCCCATATTTGGAGGAACATTTCCGCATCATCCGCAAACCCTATGCCCGGGTTCTGTCCGGAGGATCTACCGGCGGCTGGGAATCCTTCGCCCTCCAGGTCCTGCATCCTGACTTTTTCGGCGGAACTTTCCCCTCCTGCCCGGATTCACTGGATTTCCATTACTACCAGATCGTCGATATCTACGAAAACAAGAACGCCTATTATAAAGACTATGAATGGCTCAGGGTTGAAAGACCCGACTGCCGCGGCACCGACGGCGGCATCACCGAGATGATGAAAGACGAGAACCATTTCGAGCTGGTGGTCGGTGACAAAACCCGGGGAGGCGGACAGTGGGATATTTGGGAGGCGGTTTACAGTCCGGTCGGACCGGATGGTTATCCCCAGCCGATCTGGGACAAAATGACCGGGGAAATCGACAAAGACGTCGCGAAATACTGGAAGGAAAACTGGGACATGAACCAGTATCTGCAGAAAAATTGGTCCTGGCTGGGTCCCAAGCTGGTTGGAAAACTCCACGTCTATGTCGGAGACATGGACAATTACTACCTGAACAACGCGGTCGTGTTGTTAGAGGAATTTCTGGAAAGCACCACGGATCCCTACTACGCCGGAACGGTCAAATACGGAGACCGTCAGCCCCATTGCTGGGGTCCCAGGGGAAAAGAAGCGATCGAGCTCTTCTCCGAATACGTCACCAAAACCGCACCTGAAGGAGAAAACACCAAAACCTGGAAATACTGAGCGGAGACTGACGGCAATAAAAGCTTGAAAACTCATTCTCAACAGTTCATTCGTACAGGGTAACTGAGAAAGCACGACATAAATAACAAAAGGATTAATTATTCCTCCCTGATATCCCGGAGGGATAAAACTGAGAGTGAATTTCTCTTTATGGCTTGAAAACGGATTTCAAGGCCCAGGGGATGCAATCTTATATGAAGCGGCCGTGGTCTTAATATTTAAATCCCATGAAACGAGCCTGCGGGCTCAGGAGGGACAAATGAGGAACGAAAGCATCCGAAGAGTTATTTGGGTGACGACCATCATCCTGATCGTAGGGTGGGCCTGCAGCACCGGAAGTTCCAGCCGCACCGCCGAGGTCTCCAGATTAAAATACGAGATCAGTTTTCCAGCCAAAGCGCACGCCGGTGCGATTACGGGCCGTATGTACCTGCTGATCTCGGATAAAGGGGACAAAGAGCCACGAAAACAGACTTCGGTCTCAAACGCGCACCCGACAGGCGGAGGGTTGATATTCGGACAGAATTTCAATGACCTTGAACCCGGAACCCCACTCCGTTTCCAGGACGCGGAAACCTATGGTTTTCCGGTCGAGAGCCTCGCCGGTATTCCCCCAGGCGACTATTTCGTCCAGGGATTCATCAACATCTATACCGAGTTCAAACGCTCGGACGGCCACACCCT